>DATIBJ010000048.1:0-57964 GCA_035457565.1 Pyrinomonadaceae bacterium
GTGACTGTCGTCAATGCGCCGTGCCAGTTGTCGACTCCCGAAAACATCACGACCGTCGCTGACACTGGACAGGCGGGCGCTGTGGTCAGTTATGCAACCCCAACGGCTACCGGAGATTGCGGTACGACGAGCACTGGCGAAAATGGCGAGACAATACCCGCCATCAGTTGCAATCCGGCTTCAGGTTCTTTCTTCCCAGTGGGAACCACGACGGTTATCTGCACAGCTAAAACCGGATCGGCAGTGAGTTTCCAGGTCACCGTTAATAGTAATAACCTCAATGCTCTTTCAATCTCATTAAATGGCCCGGCCTCAATAACTCTCGAATGCGGTCAAAGATTTGGTGATCCGGCAGCGACCGCGATTAATGGCTCAGGTCAGAATCTTGAGGTCACAGTCGCCTACAGCAATGGCTTTGATCCCGACGCTCCGGCGGTGGGAACTTACACGGCCACCTACACAGCAACGGAGGGCGCGAACTCCGTCTCAGCAGAGCGTACGATCACCGTAACTGATACTGAGGCTCCGGCAATAACAATCGCAGGCGCAAATCCTTACAAGATTCAACAAGGATCATGCTCACCGTTTGTCGACCCTGGAGCATCAGCCTTTGACACTTGTGATGGTTCGAAACCGGTTACAAGCTCGATCTCTGGACCCGGCGGAGCCACGTCAGTTAATCCAGCCATCGCCGGAACGTACATCGTCACTTACACGGCTACGGACGGAACCCATGAAGCAACGGCCACGCGGACTGTGCTTGTGGGAACATTCCCTGAAGACGAGGTAGACCAACCCGCTACCGCAAATGTGCCGCCAACGCTCACACTCAATGGTGACGATCAAATGACTGTCGAGTGTGGCAATGGCTTTACCGACCCCGGCGCGACCGCGACAGTTTGCGGCAACCCGGTTACGGTAACTACTAGCGGCACCGTAAATCCAAACGCGCCTGGAACATACTCAATCACCTATTCCGCCACGGCCAACGGCTTCACGACCGAGGCGACTCGTATCGTCACTGTTCAGGACACCGTTGCGCCGGTCATTACGCTCAACGGTGCTAATCCGATGCAGGTGGGATTCGGCACAGTTTTCGTCGATCCCGGTGCAACGGCGTCGGACGGCTGTGCGGGCGACCTAACCTCGTCGATAGTGGTAACGGGAAGTGTTGATACCAATATCGTCGGGTTCTACTCGTTAACTTATACGGTGAGTGATCCATCAGGACACAGTGACACTAAGGTCAGAACTGTCGAGGTCTTGCCTTACAACTTCACTGGCTTCTTCTCACCCATCGACAACCCGCCCACCTTCAATGAAATGAAGGCGGGTGCAGCCGCTCCAGTTAAATTCAGCCTGGGCGGAGATCAGGGGCTAAATATCTTCGCATCGGGCTCGCCAAGTTCGATGCAGATTAGTTGCAGCACCAGTGACCCAGTCGCTAATGTCGAAGAGACTGAAATGGCAGGTCAAAGTTCGCTCAGTTATGACGCCGCTACAGATCGGTACAAGTACACATGGAAGACTGAGAACTCCTGGAAGAACACGTGTCGTCAACTAACGATTACGTTAAGAGACGGTACGGTTCATACAGCGAAGTTCAAGTTCAAGTAATAAGACGAAGTCAGGAAGCGTCCCCCGGCGCTTCCGGACTGCTTCTTTCCCGAAAGGATGTTTTCAAGCTTGAAAAAGGTAGAGGTGAAAGCGCAATGGCGCGGGACCTAGACGCGGGGACTCTATTGCTTCACTTACATCTAGTGAATGGCTATCACTATTTCGCTCAACCCCAAAAAGGAGAAAATCATGAGTAAGGTTCGTTTCTTTTTCAGTATCCTGGCCGTCGCAACCTTCATTATGGCGGTCAGTTCCTCAGCCAGCGCGCAAGCGTCGCGAACCTGGGTGTCAGGTGTCGGCGACGACGCTAACCCATGTAGCCGCACCGCGCCCTGCAAGACCTGGGCAGGCGCCATCTCAAAGACTGCTGCCTGCGGTGAGATCGATGCGTTGGATCCAGGTGGTTTTGGTGCGGTGACTATCACCAAGTCGATCACGCTTGATGGTACTGGCACCTTTGCCTCGATTCTGGCCTCCCTCACGACCGGCATCATCATCAACGCAGCGAGTACCGACGTAATCACGATACGCGGCATTTCCATTAACGGCTTCTGCAACGGCATTCGTGGCATGAACATTCTTCAAGCGAAGACAGTGAATATTGAAGACTGCGTAATCTTCAGATTTGCTGGCGAAGGCATTCTGGTTAATGAAACCAGCGACCTGCGCCTGAATGTCAGGAATACCGTCATTCGTGACAACACAGGCGATGGCATCAGCACCGTCACCAGCTCCGGAACTCTGAAAATAAGAACCACTTTGGAGCACGTGAGCCTGATCGGCAACGGCAATGGCTTGCATGCCCGCTCGGGTTCGCTGGTGACCGCACGTAACAGTGTGTTCTCCAACAACACCAACCATGGCATTTTTGCTGATGCGGTCGCGGCTAACGCTTCGGTTGTATTTGCTCATGCAAATCAGATCTCCAGCAACGGTGGAAACGGCGTCCGTGCGGGGAATGCCGGCAACATTGGCACCTCGGGTGTTGAGATCTCACAGAACATGATTGATGCCAACGTTGGAAGTGGTATTTCGATCAGCACCAATGGTCTGATCAACACGTTCTCGAACAACTCGATCCAGGGTAATACGGGTGGTGACGGCTGTGCCGGCTGTGCGCCAATCGGTCCTGGCAACTAGTGGTTAGCTAAAATCCTGACTTCGAACAAGGCGGTCGGCGTAAAATACCGGCCGCCTTATGTTTTAGGATCTCACGCAAAGGCGCAATGTAAGCGCAAAGGTCACACGCTTCTTTGTGTCTTCTTTGCGCACCTTGCGTGTTTTTGATTTCGCCTGAGAAGGCAAAGAAGCACAAAATGAAAACACCAATTCGCGTGATCGCTGTTTTGATCCTGGTGGCTGTCGTTGTCGGGCAGCAGCGGGAACCGACCCATGCAAAGCTGACTGGGCGGTGGCATGTTACATTTTCACTCCAGGGTGACCCGAAGAAGAATTTGATTTTTGAGCCAAAAGACAAAGGCGCAGGTACTTTCAAACTCTTGGACACAGGCGTCGACAACAAACCTGTTCCCGATGAAGCGCCGGCGGTGTGGTCGGAGTTGACTAATAAACGCGTTAGCTTCAGCGGTGAGCTTGAACTACAGCTCGGCAACTGTTGTCGCGAAAGCGGGACCTTGATCTTCAAAGGAAAATTTAAGTCTGACAATTCAATTGAGGGTGGATTGATCTTCGTCACGAGTGTCGATGAAGAAGAGAGTCCCTACAAGTACCGTTCGTACGTTGGTACTTTCACTGCCACACTTGTTCAGTAGCGATCGCTCATGAAGTCGATCATAAAAGTTGAAGGGTTGAGTAAACAGTATCGGATCGGCGAGGGTAAGAATAGTTACTCAACATTGCGCGATGCCATCGCGGGAGCCGTGAGAGCGCCGCTGAAACGAGTGCTGCGCAACGGAAATGCGAACAACACAATATGGGCCCTCAAGGATGTGAGTTTCGAAGTTTTTCCGGGTGAAGTAGTTGGCATCATTGGAAGAAACGGCGCCGGGAAGTCGACGCTTCTCAAAATACTATCGCGAATTACGGAACCTACTACGGGTCGACTGGAACTGTATGGCCGAATTGCAAGTCTGCTCGAGGTAGGCACAGGTTTCCACCCGGAATTAACCGGACGAGAAAACATTTATCTAAACGGTGCGATCCTTGGGATGGAGAGATCGGAGATTAAACAGAAGTTCGATGAGATCGTCGCCTTCGCAGAGGTCGAAAAGTTTATCGATACTCCTGTTAAGTTTTATTCAAGCGGCATGTATGTTCGCCTCGCCTTTGCTGTCGCGGCCCATTTGGAACCCGAGGTTCTCGTTCTGGACGAAGTTCTGGCAGTTGGCGACACCGCTTTCCAGAAAAAGTGCCTCGGAAAGATGCGCGACGTATCCAGCCATGGTCGAACCGTGCTGCTTGTAAGCCACAGCATGGCCACCGTGGGCCAGCTTTGCAAGAAAAGCGTATGGTTAGACGAAGGCAGGATTCAGGCGTTTGGACCAAGTCAAGCTGTTATCCAGTCGTACCTGAATTCACAACAAACGAAAACGGCCGAGTACGCGCGCGACATTAGCAAGGTGCAGACGATACCTTCGGTATTCATCCTGGGCGCACGTGTCCGGAACAGCGAAAGCCAAATCGTATCAACGCTGGACGGCCGGGAACCATTCTCGATAGAGGTTGAATATAGCGTCACAAGTAGAACCTTAGCGTGGGTCGGATTTGCCATTAGTACACGCGACGGCGCCTATGTACTGTCAGCTGCAGATGGAGATGTTGACAACTATGCCTCTGAGGTACGCGAACTAGGGGCGTATACTTCCGTATGCTATATTCCCGCAGGAATTTTCAATGCTCAAGAATATGTTCTGACGTTGTATGCCTGCCGCACGGTGGGTGGCGGTACTGAGATTCTCGACTACCTGGAGAATGTGATTTCGTTCGGAATCGAGAATCCGAGTGGCGTAGGTAACCTCATGCCCAGACGACGAGTGGGCGTCATCAGTCCGAAGCTCAACTGGGAAATGAAGTCGGGAACAGTCGTCGAACCTGGGGAAAGGGAAATCGCAAGCGAGGGGATTCATGAGTGACGTCAAAGAGATCAATCTTGGATACCTGGACCATGTAAGAAGACTCAATCGCGGAGGAGCTACGTCTCCGAATGCGCCTGAATCACCATCCTTGCGATTGCGGTTCGGACTTTGGCGTCACTCAGTTCTTAATACTTACTTTTTGCCCGCGCTCAGATTCACCGCCCTCGCAACTGTCGGATTATCGTTAGACATCTGGCTAAGAATCTCTTTACTGTTTCGGCGATCGCAGCCTACGAAACTCACCCGTGACGCCGTCAGTGCTGTTGATGAGTTTGTGGAGCAGTACCCTCTCCATCTCTTCGCGATAGTCTGCAAGGCTTTTGAACTTGCTTTTCTATCGGATGAACTCTCGAACATTCTGGAGAAGGACGACAAAATCGTCGAGCTCGCTATCGGCGAAGGAACTCTCTCGGCGCGGGTTTTCCCCAAAGACGTGAATGTCGTGGGTTTGGACTTGATTCCCTATAGCCTTAAGAAAGCTACGCAAAAAGCCCACGTGAGGCAGGCAATCGTTTGTGACTGTATGACACCCCCGGTTCGGCCTGGCACCTTTGACCTGCTGGTTGCGAACAACTTTCTGCATCACATTACGAACAAAGAACGAAGTCTCGCAGTCTGGTCGCGTATCGCTAACAAGGCGTTCTTTAACGAGAACACGCCTTACTTCGCCTCAGCCTGGACTCGTCCATACTTACTCGAAAAGTTTGGACGTAAAGAGGCGGCGGCCCGGGTGTCCGCTGAGATTGAGCGCCACCTGAATCAGTGCCTCAAGTCGCAGGATACGCTGGATGCCATTGTTAACAGGGATTACGAAATACAACGCCGTGTCACTTTCTTTAGCGCGAGCAGCTTTTTCTTTTGCAGCATTTTCTCTTACATCTTCGGCTGCTATGGCGCGCCAACACCTCTTTGGATCAAGAACCTTTCTCAGTCAAACTATCTGCGGTGGCTTATCCTCCCGTTGACACGCGATCTTGCCAAACTTCTAATCCGGTATGATCAGGATGAGGATCGTGGACGAGACACTTTCATTTCGTATTCATGCAAAAGTCGAAACTACCTTCGTGACACACTCGAGAATCCGCTCGCCTGTCCTGATTGTGGAGCAGCTTTAACTGGTTCGAACCAATGCACCGCCTGTGCGAGAGAATATACTTACGACGACGGAATGCTCTTTCTCCTGCCCCAGGAAATGAAGGATTTACAGCATGAATATAGTTATGAGCTTTCAGCACAAACCCCCGCAGAGCATCTCTGAACGAGAAAGCTGTTTCGCTCACTGCCCTACACGATGAAGCAGCAGGAAATCAATCTAAGATACATCCCTCCCAGGCAATCAGCCGCTGCCCCGGTTCAAACTACCGGGGGTGCGTTCGCACGTCTGAAGCAGACGATAGCGGGCACCCGTTCCGGCAGGGCGCTTCGCTCGACCTGGCACTTTCTTCTTCGTTTAAGGAATCGACTTCGTGTCCGCGAGCTTCAACGTCAGTTCCTGCTACTGCAACGGCTACTACTACTGCCTGTCGCCTATGTAGTTAGTTTGATCCTGATTATTGTTTTGAAGCTGAAGGTGCAATCCAGAAAGGATTCGCTCGATGCTGTGCATCTCGGCGCGATCGATGAGGTCGATGAATTAGCCGAGCAGTATCCGTTGAGTCTTTATCCTATTCTCTACAAATCGATTCAGATCTCTTATCTGAAAGAGGAGTTGAAAAACAGATTAGCGAGCGACGCACGCTTCATCGAGATGGCCATTGGCGAGGGGAGTATGTCTCGCCGGTTTTTTCCGTCCGACGCAAATGTTGTAGCCCTGGACATAAACACGCGAGCGCTCCGACGTGCAGCTACCCTACCCCATGTCAAAGAGGCAATCATCTGTAACATTATGGATTGCCCGGTGAAGCCTGGTACTTTTGATGCGGTCGTCTCCAATAATTTTCTCCATCATGTCACCGACAAGGAACGGGTACTCCAAATGTGGGCCGGACTAGCTCCGACCGCGATCTTTAACGAGTGTACTGAGGAGTGGAAGTTCGCATGGCCCGGGCCTTACGTACTGGACGCCCTTGGTTTCGAAGAATGGTCCGCGCGGAGAGCGGCCAGTGTCGAAGACAAGTTCAATAATACTTTTCTTCCTGAAGATGTGGTTGACGCGAAAGCCCAGACACATCACGACATTGTCCGGCGCGAGTCGTACCTCAGCAAGCCAGTGATGTCAGTCTGTTTTCTTTTTTGTGTTCTCCAACGCGCTAACGGACCACTCACGGGTGAGGACGCACGAGTTATTTTGGCGTTGTGTAGAGGACCCCTCCGGCCGCTCGTGATGCCAGCCACAAGAGAGCTGGCGAGATTACTGATTGTGTGGGACGGTCTTCGGAACAGAACGCAAGACGCTTACATTTCCTACACAGTCGCCAGCAGGAGTTTCAGGTCTGCAGAAGAAACGGGATACCTGCGATGTCCGAATTGCGCGCAGGACTTAGGCGCCGTTCCTGAATGTCCGGCGTGTGAAATCAAGTACGAAAGGATCGCAGGCATGTTGTTTCTACTCCCAAAAAATCTATCACACGTCCAAACGAGCTTCGATCCGGCAGACGAGGGGTATCATGGTGGCAGCGAGTAACTTCGTGTCCTTACAAGATCCGGAGCACAAAGAATTCTGGTTGTCCGAATGAGCGAGTTGCAACCCGCACAACCGTATCCATCGAGCCGAAAGGCCGCCGAGGAATTCCCGCTAATGGTGGTCATGTCGATCGTCTATCCGTGCAACTTCGGTTGTCCGATGTGCCCTTACACCGATGGTAACTCCGAGATACGCAAGTTCTACGGTGATCGTGATGGCGATCTGTTTCCGGTGAAACTTTGGGAGAGCATCGCACGCGAGTGTGGAGAACACGGCGCATGGATGCGCTGCACTGGCGGTGGTGAACCGATGCTCCACCCCCACATGGTGGAAATGATCGAATATGCCAGAGAACGTGGTGCGCGCGTTTGGATGAACACCAACGGCAGCATGTTTGGTCCAACTGAAAGGCATCGTGAGAAGCTTGCTCGACTAATAAAAGCCAATATCGATCTTATCGAGTTTTCAATGGACGCCGGCGATGCCACGCTTTATGCGCAACTGCGTCCGCCTCGCGGTGGAATGAGTAAGTCGCCAGAAGTCTGGTGGGAGAGGCAAGTCAGCAACGTGCGCGCCGCGCTCGAATTGCGCAAACAGTACTGCGCGCCCACTCGCGTAGTCGTTTCCGTTATCCGTCAGGAAGCTCTTGAGGGCAAGCTTCAGGAGACGATCGATTTCTGGCTCAAAGATGTGGGCGTTGACGAGGTGATCACACGTAAGTTTCTGACTTGGGACGACAACACTACCATTCCCGCAGGCAAGGCGTTGGACAAGCATTTATATTCAGACCTGCCGACTGAGAGAAAGCAGCCCTGCGTCTGGCCGTTTGAGCGTCTCAATGTCGACACTCTTGGTCGCATCTCGCTGTGCGGTCAGGACATTTCATTTCGCACTGCCGAACTCTTCCCTAACGCCAACAACGTCTCGATCAAAGAAATCTGGAAGGGCGACGTATTCAACTGGTATCGCCAAATGCATCTCTCGGGACGCGGCGCGGAGTGCTTTCCGTGTCGCGGCTGCTCGGCGTGGTTCGCCGGCATTCGTGACTGGGAACATGGATGGCTCAAGGTGTTGAAGAAGTCTGGTGACCACCTCAAACAGGTACTTAGCGAAGATCTCGGTGCTGAAGTAGACATCTACACGCCCGAGGCGAGCGAAACGATCTCGATCTAATGGATTAGATGACTACTCGACACACTGTTCGGTTGCGGCCTCTGGAGCTCCGGCATCGTGAGAAAACACGTAAGTGGGTCAACGATCCAGAATTGATGCGACTGCTAAATCGGGAGCGGCCCGTTGCACAACAAGAACACGAGCAATGGTTCGCCGCTCTCAAGGAACGGAAAGACTGCACCTATTTCGCAATCGAAACGGTCGCTGACGGAATTCACGTGGGTAACATATGGCTTTGGAATATTGAGCCGCGACACCGTCGGGCCGAAGTAAGGATCGTTGTCGGCACCGATTACACCGGGAAAGGTGTGGGTACCCAGGCCATCAGTCGTTTGTGCGATTACGCGTTCGAACAACTCGAATTGCACAAACTCTACGCTTATGTCCTCGCCTTCAACCCTCGCGCTCGTCGTGCGTTTGAGAAGGCTGGATTCGTTCTTGAAGGCACACTCTCCGAGGACCGCTGGACTGGCGAGGGCTTTACCGACGTTTACCTATTCGGCAAACTCCGCCGCCGAGAGGCACTCAAAGCACAACGACTGTAGCTGAGATCGTTTCTGCTTTTCGTGCTCTTTGGCCAGGGCTTTAGAAGATCAATGGAGTCGATTCTTTCTTCTGGTGGCTTCTTTCCGACCCCACTGAACACCACGACGCAGAGCTTTATCCGAATCGCTTACGGACTGCTGATGCTCGGTACGCTAGTCTGGGCTTTGCCGCACTGGCGTAGGTTCTTCATGAGCGAAAGGTGGGGTGGTTACGCCGAATCCTCACGGGAAATTGACTTTATTCAAAATCCGCTCAGCACGTTTGTGATTGGCGTCCTGTGGTTTTCATCCACGATACTTCTCACAATCGGATTTTGGCCCACTGCGGCGGCGCTCGTAAACCTCATCTTCTGTTACTACTTTTTTGTGCGCATGCGGTGGAAGGGAATACTGCGCGGCATGGGCGCGCCCGGCTTCATGGCGTACTGGTTGGCGGCAGTTGTTTTTCTTCTCGAATACACTTTTCGTTACGCACCGTCACTACGGTCACTCGTGCTGCTTGTCGCGCAGGTGGATTTTGCTTTCATCATGCTCTCGGCGGGTATCTATAAACTAACTGCCGGCTACGCCAGCAATAACGGCATGGAAGGTGGCATGGTTAATCCACAGTGGGGTTACTGGTGGTGGATCTATCAAAAACTTTCTCCGCGTCATCCACTTTTTCCGTTCTTGAACCACATGGCCTGGTCCCTGGAGGTTTTGGCCGGAGTCCTCATGTTGTTGCCCCCCACGCGGTTCATCGGTGCATTGCTTATGGTCGGGAGCTTCGTGTTCATCGCGACGCAGATTCGTCTCGCGCTACTTTGCGAGATGGTGATCGTGTGCTGCGTCCTCTTCTTTCATCCAGGCAGTTTCGGAGATCAGCTAATCGCACTCGTTGTGCCAACCTCATTCGCTACAGTTCCTTCAGCGGCAGCGATGCCGGGCGGAATCAACAAGGTGTTGGAGATTCTTCTGTGGGTTTATCTCATATTGCTGCCGCTCGCGCATGCCGGTCTTTTTCATAATTTCTATAAACGGAAGAGTCTTCCAAGCTTTATCCAACGACCACTGGAAGCGTACACAAATCTGTTCGGCATCATAATCTGGCGCGTGTTCTCCGCGGATCATACGAACTTTTTTCTCCGGATCTACGAACGGCCGCGAGCACATTCGGATGGCAACGAGCGTTCGCGGACGATTGTGTCGCGCACCGGACTGCGAAACGGAAGCCTTCGGTACAATCACGTTGCCGAGTCGATTGTTCTGACAACGCTTTTTACGACGCTCAAATACTACCCAAGTAACAATCAACTCTTTCAGGATCGACTGTTACGGTACGCACGCACGGTTGAGAGTTCCAGGGATTCGCTACTGGACTTTGACTACGTCACAATCAGGAAAGCTGAAGGATCATTTGAATTTGTCACGGTTGCAACTTACACAGTCGATCCTGACGCAGGCACTATCACTGAGAACCTGCTTGATCGAAACTTCTCCGTTAAAGCCACGTTGGCAGGTTCGCCGGTTCATGAAGGCTTGAGGCCGGGTAGCTATGTTCCGTTGAAGGGTTAAAGCATGTGCGGCATCAGCGGCGTCTTTGGACGTCCGGACATCGAGACAGTCAAACAGATGATGGACGCGATTGTGCATCGTGGACCAGACGACGGCTACTCGGTCGCGGGCACGCACTTCGCGCTCGGCACGCGCCGTTTGAGTATCGTCGGCGTTGCAGATGGACGGCAACCGCTCTCCAACGAAGACGGCACAATCTGGGCGGCGCAGAATGGGGAGCTTTACAACTACCTGATCGTAAAGCAAGGCCTTCTCGAGCGCGGCCACCAGTTTCACACGCACACCGATACAGAAATCTTACCGCATCTTTATGAAGAGGCCGGTTCAGGCCTACCGGAGAAGATCGACGGGATGTTCGCCGTCGCCATCTGGGACACGATAAACCGTCGGGGTCTACTCGCCCGCGATCGAATGGGTAAGAAACCGCTCTACTACTACCGCGACGGCACCGCGATCTACTTCGCTTCCGAGATCAAGTCGTTGCTACACATTCCCGGTTTTGAGCGACGCATAGATCTCGAGGCATTACATCATTACTTGAGTTTCAAACACATTCCTTGCCCGCTCTCGATCTTTGAAGGCATCAGGATGTTGCCACCCGCGCACGTGCTCGAGTACGAGTTCGGCCAGGAGCCGAGGATTCGCCGCTACTGGGATCTGGATTTCTCGCCTCAAAGTGAGACTATGAATGCGCCGGAAGAAGAGCTCGTCGAGCGACTGCTCGCGCTGCTGCGACAAGGCATCGAGCGTCGATTGATGTCTGATGTTCCGATCGGTTTCTTTCTCAGCGGCGGGATCGATTCCACCCTCTCGACGGTCTTAGCGGCTGAGATTTCGAGCACCCCGATTAAGACTTTTACTCTTACTTACACGGGCGACTCCACAACCGACGGCAAAGAGCAGGACACACGTTGGGCACGGTGGGCCGCAGCCAGGTACGGCACTGAACATCACGAAGAGAAGGCCGAGTTCTCAAATTTTCCGGAGAACCTGCGTCGCATCATTCAGTGCTTCGATGAGCCTTTCTGCGGCACTATATCGACTTACTTCCTGGCGAGCTTGATCGGAAAACACGTGAAGGTAGCCGTGTCGGGTGATGGCGCCGATGAGCTGTTTGGTAGTTATCTTTCACACCGTCTCGCGCAGCCGCTCGCGCAGTTAGATCAGTATCGAGCGACTGGTGATGCTGATTTGATTCGACCGTTTGCGCCGGAGCAGCTTGATTACCTGTCGCAGTTGCACGAAGACGAAGATTGGAAGTGGCGCGCGAAGCTGTTTGTGCTGAGCGATGACGAGAAGATGAACCTGTACGCGCCTGAGATAGCGGAACAGATGCGCTGCTTCTCCTCGCGCCGCCAGTTACACCAATACTTTTCAAACCTAACTGTTACCGATCCGCTGAATCGCGTGCTTGAAGCTGAGTTTCGCACGATCTTTCCGGACCAGGTGCTTGCATTTGTTGACCGGCTTTCGATGGCCCACTCGCTTGAGGTTCGTACCGCGTATCTCGATACCGATTTCGTGAACTTCATAGCCGGCCTCCCGGGGAGCCTGAAGATCAGGAACGGTGAAACGAAGTACCTACTCAAGCAGGCCGCGCGAAAGTACTTTCCCGAGGAGATGGTTGATCGCAAGAAAGAAGGTTTTCTGATGCCGGTGACTGAATGGATCTCGGGAGATCTCGAAGGTTATGTTCGCGAAGCGCTGAGTGACGAGCGGCTGCGCCGCCACGGAATCTTCAATTCATCGCAGGTGTCCAAGTTGATCAACGAGCTCTATTCAGGCAACGACGATTACCGGCACGTGAATAAGGTGTTCGCGTTGCTCGTTTTCCAGGAATGGTACGATCTCTATTTTTAACAACAAACAGAGCACGACAAAATGTCTTTTGAATTGGACGCGCCAAATTCCGTCTTCATCTTGTCGTTTTTGGTTCGTCTCTTTTGTGGCTGGAGGTGAGGTTTGAGGACGCTGACCGTCTTGCAACCTGGCTATTTGCCGTGGCTCGGCTTTTTCGATCAACTCCAGCGCTCCGATTGCTTCATCTTCTACGATGACGTTCAATACGACAAGAACGGTTGGCGCAATCGCAATCGCATTAAGGCCGCGAGCGGCGAGCCGCACTGGCTCACGGTTCCCGTCCGCGTGCACAGCCTGGCCCAACTTCTAATTGATACTGAGATCGATAACCGACAGCCGTGGGCACGCAAGCACATCGGCACTATTCGCCAGTTTTACGCAGGCGCATCGCACCTGAAGCGCTACCTCCCGGAGTTGGAAGAGTTGTTGCTCGGCACTAATTGGCTGCGACTTTGTGATCTTGATCTCGCCGTGATCAAGTTGATGTGTCGGTGGCTCGGCCTGAAGCGCGATACAATGCGTTCGTCTGAACTCATGATCGAGGGCGACCGAAGCGAAAGACTTGTTAACTTTTGCCGACACTTTGGCGCGGATCGCTACCTCAGTGGCAACGCCGCCCAAACCTATCTTGACGTCGAGTTATTTGCACGTTATGAGATCGAGGTAGTCTGGCAAAATTACCAACATCCGACTTATCCGCAACAGCACGGTCCTTTCACGCCTTTTTTATCTGCATTGGATCTGCTACTCAACTGCGGTGAGGAGAGCGCGAGAATTATATCGGCAGGAAGCACCGGAAACGGATAGAATCAGAACGACTTCACTAAGACGTAGTAACCAGTGAACAACTACTTAAATCGATATTCGATCAGTGACGCGCGACGCCAAGCTTTGCTGGAAATCGAAGCTCGTTTGACTGAACACACCTTTCCGCCGCAATTGGTGGTCGAGAATACGTCCTATTGCAATATCAAATGTATCCATTGTTCGCATAAAGAGATGACGCGGCCCCAAGGTCATATGGAGCGCTGGCTTTGGGACAAGATTGTGGAAGAGGTCGGCCGCGAATCGCCTGAATGCGAAGTGTGGCCCACGTTCTACGGCGAAGCATTAATCCTGGGAGATGAACTTTGGCACCGACTGCAGTACGCCGCCGACGTCGGTTGTAAGAATCTGGTGCTTAACTCAAATGGCACGCTGCTGTCGCGTAATGACAACATCGAAAAAGTTCTCGACTCCCCGTTGCGACGTTTTATTCTGAGCCTCGATGGATTATCAAAGGACGTTTTCGAGAAGATTCGTTTCAAAGCCAAATGGGATCAGGTTTATCCCGCTGCCGTCGAATTATGCCGACGCCGCCAGGAGCGCGCGCTGAAATATCCGATCGTTGTGGCGCAGTTCTCAGTGATGCCTGACAACAAGGTCGAGATCGAAGACTATCGAAGGTTTTGGAATGACCTCGGCGTCGAAGTTAAGGTGCGCCCGATGCTTGAATGGACCGCCACAGGAACCGTTCGATCAGAGTTTATTGTTCACAATTCAGATTTTCGCATTGCCTGTCCCTGGGCGAACAATACGATGGCAGTCCATCAGGACGGCCGTGTCGTCGCATGCGCTGTGGATTACGACGGACGTTGCGTAGCCGCGAATCTATGTCATCAGACAGTGCGGGAGGCGTGGAACAGTCTTGGCCAGTCCCTACGCCGCATCCATAGAGAACACCGCTGGACCGACCTTCCGGAGATTTGCAAGGGCTGTGGAGATTGGCAAGCTGCCGGTGCAGAATATGAGAAAGAAACGATCGAAAATACCCGTCCCTTCTGGTATTACCTAACGCAATGACGCGCATGCGCAATTAATCCCTCTAACGTACAATAAGGCCTGCCTGTCGCTGTTACCCGTCGAAGAAAAGCTCGATGTAATAGAATTCATCCGGGAAGTGAGAGGAGATCCACGCCTCGAGATTGCGAAAAGTGAACGCGTATGAAGACTATCCTAATAACCGGTGGCGCCGGCTTCATCGGCAGCAATCTGGTGCGGCACCTTTATAAGAAGTATCCCGATTATCGACTGCTGGTCGTCGATGCCCTTACCTACGCCGGGAACGTCCACAATTGTCCCGACGGCGCCCTGGGCTCCAAGAACTACGAGTTCTGGTACGGAGACGTCCGTAATGGCGAATTGATGGATACGCTCGTGGGCCAATCCGACATCGTGGTGCACATGGCTGCAGAGTCGCACGTGACCCGCTCGATCTACGACAACAAACTGTTCTTTGAGACTGATGTGCTCGGCACGCAGGCCGTTGCTAATGCCGTCGTCAAACACCGCGATCGGATCGATCGCTTTATCCACATTTCAACCTCAGAAGTTTACGGCACCGCTCTAGCCGACAAGATGGATGAGGAGCATCCTCTTAATCCGATGAGTCCGTATGCGTCGGCAAAGTGTGGGGCTGATCGGCTAGTCTACTCATATTGGGCCACCTACAACATTCCGGCAGTCATCGTTCGGCCATTCAATAACTTTGGACCTTTCCAACACCTCGAAAAGGCGGTGCCCCGGTTCATCACCAGCGTTCTGCTCGGCGAGTCGTTAACCGTTCATGGCGATGGCGCCGCTGCACGAGACTGGCTCTTTGTGGAAGATCATTGTGAAGCATTGGATGCTCTTCTGCACACCGACATTACGACAATAAGGGGCCAAGTGCTAAACATTGGTACAGGCCAACATCGCAGCGTGCTGGAAGTTGCTGAGGCAGTGCTGAACGCGATGCGTCCGTGCGATAGTCAGATCCAATTCATCGGGGCGCGCCCGGGACAAGTGTTTCGGCATACCGCAGATAGTTCAAAACTGCAGGGCTTGATCGGCTGGGAGCCCAGGCTTAGCTTCGAGGATGGGCTCGAACGTACTATTCGCTGGTATCGAGATAACGAATCCTGGTGGCGGCCGCAAATATGGATGCGCCACATCCCGATCATTACCGCAGCGGGAAACAGGGAAATGCATTGACGCCAACCACGACCAAAAACATTCCTTTCTTCATGCATGATCTCGGGAAAGCCGAGCTTGATGCAGTAGCAGAAGTACTTGCCAATCCAATCCTAACTACCGGCGCGTGGGTCGAACGTTTCGAGCATCGCTTTGCAGACTATTTAAAAGCGCGACATGCGGTAGGGGTAACAAGTTGTACTGGCGCCCTCCACCTCGCTTTACTCGCCCTGGGTGTTGGTCCAGGCGACGAGGTAATTACAACGCCAATGACGTTCATCGCTTCGGCGACCGCTATTTTGCAAGCGGGAGCCAAACCCGTCTTCGTCGACGTTGAACCTGAAACTGCCAACCTCGACGTGCGAAATATTGAAGCGGCGATTACCGAACGCACACGCGCCATTGTTCCTGTACATCTGTACGGTCAAATGTGCGATATGCGAGAGATTCGAAAAATCGCCGATAGCTACGGACTCAAAGTTGTCGAAGATGCGGCACACTGCGTCGAAGGTACGCGTGACGGTGTGCGCACCGGTGAACTCGGCGATGCGGCTTGCTACTCCTTTTACGCGACGAAGAATCTGACGTGCGGCGAAGGTGGCGCACTTGTCACAAACGATGACGAGTTGGCGGCGAAGGTCAGGCTGCTACGCTTACATGGCATGAACAAGAACGCCAATGACCGTCACCGCGAAGGTTATAAACACTGGGACATGACGGAGTTTGGCTGGAAATACAACATGGATAATATCCAGGCCGCTCTACTGCTCCCCCAGATTAACCGGCTTGAAGATAACTGGCGCAAGCGACGCGAGTTAGCTGACTACTACCAGGACCGGCTTTGGGACATCCCGAACCTTTCGCGTCCCAGCACGCTTGCGGGAGTGGAACACGCGTGGCACCTGTTTCCTGTGTGGATCGATAGCGGCAAACGCGATGAGGTGATTTCCGAACTTCAAAACGCAGGGATCAGCGTAATGGTGAATTACCGCGCCATTCACTTGCTAACGTTTTTCAGCCAGACATACGGCTTCAAGCCAGGCGATTTCCCGGTCGCCGAACGTATTGGCGATGCTAGCTTGTCGCTTCCTTTCTATCCGAACATGCCCCTTGATCATGTGGACCGCGTGATTGAAGTCCTACGAGATATTCTCCACTAGCGCCAACGCGTTGTACTGAACGATGGATACGAAGACACGGCCACTGCGAGTGCTGCACATCATCGATACTCTTGGCGGCGGTGGTTCCGAACGCCTGGTCTGGGACATCATCCGCCTATCTGACCATAGCCAGGTCAGGCACAGAGTTGTAACGATTTTTCGCGACGGTTATCTCGTGCCGTTCGTTTACGCTGAGTCGCTCCGCAAGCTTGGCGCGTTTGGCAAGGCGCAGGGAGACACAGATTCAGAAAGGCCCTACACGCAAAATGTTTCGCAGAGCGTGGCGGATCAGCGACTACCGCCAGCTCAATCACTCGCTGCGAAGTTGCCCGCTCAGTTGAAGAAACCACTCGCAGGGATCTGGAATCTTGCTTTTTCAATCTGGCAAAAAGTGCGGCGCGTCGCCGAACATGTTCGGTCGATGATCCGCATACCTGCGGATTATTATCGGTTTAGGCCGGACATTATCCATACTCATGGATTCCACAGTTTCAAATTCGGGTTGCTAATTAAGATTCTCTTTCGGAAACCGATGGTCCATACGGTTCCTGCCTTGTACTCACAAATGAAAGCACAAGGAACAGGTTGGCTGGTAAGTTACTACAGACGTTTCCATGGGCTCGTGGATTGCTTCGCTCTCGACCCCGGCTACTGTAGTCAGGTGATGGAATTCGGCGTCCCGGCCCAGAAGCTTTTGGAGATCCACGGGACCCTGGATCTGAACGCCATTGCCAGCGTCAAAGCCGACAGCGAACGACACCGTCGAGACGTTCGCCGAAAGCTGGGAATTCCGGACGACGCTATTGTCGCTTTATCAGTTGGTCGACTGGATCCGACGAAAGGTCATTCATATGCACTCGAAGCGCTTCCTTTAATGCTCCGACAGTGCACGAATCTGCATTGGCTGGTGCTCGGTGAGGGCGCTGATCGTTCAGGGTTGGAAAAACGAATTAGCGAACTTGGTGTCGAACATTCAGCTCATCTCATCGGCTTCGATCCCGATCCTCTACCGTATTACGCAGCGGCGGACGTTTATCTACGCACCACCACCATGGAAGGCGAAAACATTTCGAGCCGGCAGGCTATCGCAATGGGAATTCCCACAGTGGGATTCGACACTGGTTGTCAGACAGATCTGATCGCGAAGCTCGGCCACGGCATACTCGTAAAGAACGCCGACGCAGCTGCACTTGCCGCTGCCACTTGCGAGATTCTTTCACTGCCGAATCGCGGTTCCGCCATGGGGACGCGGGCGATCGAATACTGCAGGACGCACTTGGGCCTTCAGAACCATATCGACGACCTTTTGTCGCTCTACACCAGCCTGCAGGGAAAACGGGCAAGGGCACAACAGCAAATCGGTGGCTTCATGGTCGATCGAAAGGGAGCCCCGCCTAACTGAGCTAATTCACCTACGCTACTACCTCGGGAGTAGACTCAAGCAGACGAACACTCATGCTGAGCAATGACTGGCCGGAGTTGAGGTGTCCCAAACACCTGATCACGCTCGTCGCTAACAGAGACAGCGTGAAAGAGCCGTCTGTGCTGCGATGCGAAAACGGTTGCCGCGTGCCTGTAATTAACGGTATCCCGCGCTTTGTCGATCCAGAAAATTACGCCGCCGGATTCGGGTTGCAATGGAATGCATTTGCTAACACACAACTCGATTCCCATACGGGCCTAACAGTTTCGCGCGATAGACTCGCCGGGGCGCTCGGCGATTCGCTCGAGGTTCTGCGAGGCAAGAGCGTGTTGGAGGTTGGATGTGGCGCCGGACGTTTCACCGAAGTAATGCTGGCTGCGGGTGCGCGCGTGTTTGCATTTGATCTATCTACAGCGGTCGATGCCAATTATGAGAACTGCCATCATTGGCCAAATTACTTTGTGTGTCAGGCGGACGTTCGCCATGCACCTCTCCAACCTCACTCATTCGATTTTGTGGTTTGTCTCGGAGTGATTCAGCACACTCCAGATCCTGAAGAGACGATTGCAGCCCTGGCCTCGTACGTCAGACCCGGAGGAACGCTCGTGCTGGATCACTACGCGCTTGAATACCCAAGCAACTTCGCCCAGCGAAACCTGCGCCGGGTGCTTATTCGCATGCCTGCGCGGATGGCGAAGCCGACGGCGCTCGCGCTTGCTCGATTTCTTCTGCCGCTGCACAAGTTGACCTGGAGCGAACGTCGCGGTGTCTGGCGAATTAGAAGGCTGTTGCGGCGTGTGTCGCCACTAATCGATTATTATGAGGTGTACCCGGAACTCGGTAAGCGACTATTGGCTGAGTGGAGCATGCTCGACACGCATGACACTCTGACGGACCACTACAAGCACCTGCGGACGGCACAACAGATCGAAGACTGTTTGCGCTCGTGTGGTCTGGTCGATATAGCAGCCTACTATGGCGGTAACGGCGTTGAAGCGCGTGCCAGAAGGCCGGCATCATCAGTTTGCTCTGACACGACGGCAACCGGGTAACATCGAAGAGCGAATCTGCGATCTCCGGTAGTAAAGTATTCCGCGTTAAGTAGATCTTCCGAAGCAGAAATCTATGTGCGGTATCTGTGGAGTCTGGGGCGGCGAAGGCCGCAACGAGGTTAATGCGATGGTTAGCGCCTTGCACCATCGCGGACCAGACGACAGCGGTGTGCTCGAAGACAAAAATGTGACGCTCGGAATGACGCGGCTCGCGATCATCGACACCAGCCACAGCGGACATCAGCCGATGCTCTCGCCAGACGACCAGATCGCGATCGTTTACAACGGCGAACTATACAACTTCCGCGAACAACGCTCGTTGCTCGAAAAGATCGGTTACTCCTTTCGTTCAACCTCAGACACGGAAGTTGTGCTGCGTATGTACGAGCATTACGGCGACGACTTCCTATTGCGCATGCGTGGTATGTTTGCGCTGGCCATCCTCGATAAGCGCTCCGGCCGCGACCGTTTGCTTCTGGCTCGCGACCAGTTGGGCATCAAACCTCTGCTCTACACGACGGTCCAAGGTCGCTTTGTCTTTGCTTCCGAAATCAAAGCACTGCTGGCTAGTGGACTTATCGACCCCGAAATCGACCCAATCGCATTGCGTCTGTTGTTGACGCACGGCGCAGTTGTTCAGCCGCGCTCAATTCTGCGCGGGGTAATGATGCTGCCACCTGCCCACCGCCTTATTATTCAACAGGGACAGGAAGCAATCGTCGAACGTTACTGGTCGCTCGGGCTGGACCGGAGTGCTGATCTGCGCGCGCTCTCTTACAACAATCAGGTTGAAACTATTAGAGATGCGCTGGAGGAATCCGTTCGTCTGCAGATGGTCTCGGATGTCCCGCTCGGCGCGTTCCTGTCAGGTGGTGTCGATTCATCACTGCTGGTTGCGATGATGGCACGAGCCAAAAGCGGTAATCGCCTCAAAACATTTTCGGTGGGCTTTGAAGCAGAAGGAAAGGAAATTGACGAAACCGATTATGCAGAAGCGACTGCGCGTTTTTTAGGCACCGATCACACTCGCGTTATTGTACGTGGTGAAGACGTTAGAGATCGCATCAATAACATTGCGTTTGATCTCGATCAGCCGACAGTCGACGGCTTTAACAGCTATTTCGTTTCGATGGCGGCACATCGTCACGTCACGGTAGCAATATCCGGAACGGGCGGTGATGAACTTTTTGCGGGCTATCCCTGGTTTGCACAAATGGCCTTTGAAGAACAGCAAAGGCGAGCGGCGCCCTGGAAGCAGGCCGCAAAGTCGCTGCTCACTTCGGTTGCGCGCAAACCTGTGCTCGACTCATTTGTGCCGAGGCGTGGCGGTTATCGTTTTGGGCACTGGCGAGACGATGCCGGGTTCCTTGCGCGTTACTACGCTGCGAATCCGATGTTTGAACCCCCGTGGACCGCGAGACTGTTGGCTCGCGACTTGAGAAGCAAAGCTCAAGCAGGACGCTCGACGCATTACGACTTGTCGCCGATCGATGAATTGCCACAAGGGTCAACCCTCGAACGCGTCACCGGGGTATGTTTGCGCGGCTACACCACCAACCAACTTCTCAGGGACATTGATGCAGCGTCCATGGCCCACAGCCTCGAAGTTCGCGTACCCTTTCTCGATCCTGTTGTAGCTGATCTGGCCCTATCTCTTCCCGACAGTGCTAAGCTCGGTGGAGATAATCGTTCTCCGTCCAATTCTCCACGCAGCTATCGTGAGGCGGGCACAAAAAGAGTTTTGTTGGACGTGGCCAAAGACTTTCTGCCGGCCGGATTCGACACACGCGAGAAAACCGGTTTTTCAATGCCGTTCAATTCCTGGCTGAAAGGGCCACTACATGAGGTCTTGCTCGACACGCTTTCGGAGCAGTCAGTCTCGAAGCGTGGTCTGCTGGACGCCGCGGCTGTGGCTGACGTCAGAAACTCTTTTCTATCTGGTGTCGTCGAATGGCCTCAGCCCTGGTTGCTGATGATGATTGAACTGTGGGCCCGAGAAGTATTGGACAGGTCGTGTGTGTCGTTGGCGCATAAACATGAACGTCAACCACATGAGGTTGTCAGCATCTAATGTCTTCTGTGAATGGACACATGAATGGTCGTTTCAATGCCGATCCTTATCCGGGTAGGCCCAAAATTCTATTTGTTGGTTTGGGTGAGAATAGTCATACCCATTCGTGGATCGATCTGTTGGAAGGAGCACGTTTCAATGTTCGCCTCTTTTCGATGTCCACCGGATCGCCGCCCGACGATTGGGCCGTTCGCACCTATGTCACGAGTTATCACGGCCCCAGGGTAAAGACCAGCACGCGAACACCTCTCTATCCGGCAAACAGTGTGAATCGTTTTGTTAAGCGCCAGGTGGCGCGAGCTTTTGGCGCGCCGGACGTCCATACCTTGTCCGGCCGTTGGTTGGCGAAGATTCTCCGCGAGTGGCAACCCGACATCATTCACACTCTTGGCATTGAGCAAGGCGGCGAATTTTTTCTTCGCGTGAGACGCCAGTTTGGCTTAGAAAAAGTTGGTAAGTGGGTCCTGCAAACTCGAGGTGGGTCGGACCTCGCACTAACGCATCTCGATCCGGAACGTCGTAAGCAGCTAGTTGATATTCTCGGCTCTTGCGATCAACTGATTAGCGACAATCAACAAAACTTCAACATCGCGCGACAGTTGGGAGTACGTGAAGACCAACTGGCAAAGATAGCTCCTGTGCCGGGAACAGGCGGTATCGATGTCGAGTCGCTGCAGAAGCAGTGGCAAGGGAAGCCCTCGAGCCGGAGAGTCATCGTTTGGCCAAAGGCTTATGACTCGGCGTGGGGAAAGATGCTGCCGACGTTTGAGGCGCTTAAACTAAACTGGGATCGGATTCAACCGTGCGAGATACACATGCTTTCGATGACCCCGGAGTCGAACATGTGGTTCTGGTCATTGCCTGAGGTCATTCGCCGTTCGTGTCGGCCCCACGAACGAGTGGCGCGCTCGGAAGTGTTGGAGATGATGCTGAAGGCGAGAGTGATGCTCGCGCCCGCATTGATCGATGGAGTTCCGAACTCAATGTATGAAGCCATGGCATGTGGCGCATTTCCGATCGTCTCTCCGTTAGAAACAATCCTTTCCGTGGTAAACAACGAAGAGAACGTTCTCTTCGCACGAAATCTTTATCCAAATGAGATTGCGGACGCACTCACACGCGCAATGACGGATGATGCTCTCGTCGATGCCGCAGCTGAAAAAAATCTCGAACTCGTGCGCCGTCGAGCAAGCCGCGATCTGATTCGCCCACGAGTCATTGAATTCTACGAGAGTCTAGCGGGGTGAGCGTCATGAATTGGCTGGTGAAGTTGTGGCATTGCCTCCCCCAACAGGCTCGTTCCGCGATTCTAAAGGTGCAAGGCAACAAGCGCGTGTATCGATGGTTGATGTTTCGGCACGCTGACATGAATGATCGAGCGAATGGAAACAGATCCCATCTGCCTCCCGCTGAGCTACGCTACCGTGTCGGCGGTTCTGCGGACGCTGAAGCATTCATCAAAGACGGGAAAAGATGTGCTATCGATATTCAATCGGCACTTTTGCAATTTCAGTTTGAACTTCGGTCGTTTACTCGCATTCTGGATTTTGGCTGCGGCTGCGGCCGCACGCTCATCCATTTGAAGAGTCTCGCTCCCAATGCGCAAATCGAAGGAACGGACATCGACGCCCGCGCAATTGAATGGTGCAAGAAGAATATCGACTTCGCTAAATTCAGTCTTAGTAAAGAACTCCCGCCACTGAATTACGACTCAAACACGTTTGACTTCATTTATGCCATTTCAGTTTTTACTCATCTCGACGAAACCTACCTGTTTCGATGGTTGGAAGAGCTGCGCCGCATTGCCAAGCCCGTAGCTATTCTACTGGTAACGGTCGATAGTTCTCTGACTCGAGAAAAGGCTTTCGTGTTTCAGAATACGTACGAGGAAGGGCTCTTTCCTGACTGGTATCAGAATGCATACCATTCGAAGGAATACGTTTTCAGCAACTTCTCTAATTATTTCGATGTATTAGGTTATCTTCCGCGAAGCTTGAACGACCACCAAGACGTGGTGATATTGCAGAAGAAGATTTCTGAGTCGAGCCCTGGCGGGGCCTAGAGCAGATTTCAAAGTCCTTGTCATGAAAGACACATTCTCAGTAGCGATGTGTACGTACAACGGATCGCGGTACCTGCGTGCCCAACTCGAATCCATCGGTACTCAGATCCGCCTTCCCGACGAATTGGTAGTCTGTGACGACCATTCCTCTGACGACACCGTTCGGATTGTTGAGCAATTTGCAGTATCTGCCGGATTTCCCGTACGCCTCGCGGTAAACTCGCGAAACCTCGGCTCAACAAAGAATTTCCAGAAAGCCATTCAAGGATGTAAAGGAGACTTCACTGCCCTCGCCGATCAGGATGACGTTTGGCTGCCGCAAAAATTGAAGACGCTTGAAGCCGAATTTGATCGTGACCCGAATGTTGGTCTCGTGTTTTCAGACGCTGAGGTAGTCGACGACGACTTGCGCCCGCTTGGTGAGCGTCTTTGGACCTCCATTGGCTTTGATGAAACAGCACGACACAAACTCAAAACGGATCGTCGAATGGAAGTGCTATTGCCCGGTTGGACCGTTACTGGAGCCACCCTGGCTTTCCGCTCAAAATTTCGAGCGCTCGTCATCCCGATACCGGACGACTTGCCACTGATCCACGATGGTTGGATCGCCGCTATGGTCGGGGCAGTCGCAGAGGTCGCTTTTATTGAGGATCCGTTGGTTATGTACCGTCAGCACGCACAACAGCAAATCGGCGCACCACACGCACGTACATCCACGCAGACGAAAAAAGCTGATCTTCGCGAGGCAATGAACAGAACAAACGCATACGATCGATTAATTCTAGTTGGAGAACAAGTGCGTGCACGATTGATAGAGCATTCTCAAACGTTTGAATGCTCCGAAGCACTCCGCAAACTGGATAGCCACATCAATCATCTACGTACGCGAGAAGGACTACCAGAGAAAAAACTGCGACGTGTGCCAGGTGTTTCCCGTGAACTGCTAACACGACGGTACCATCGCTATTCGAATGGTCTCTACAGCGCTGTTAAAGATCTATTAAGTTGAATCCAATAAACCAGGACTCCGTCAGATTGCCGGCCGACCTTTCAATTATTCTCGTCAATTGGAATGCCGGTGCTCTTCTGAGCCAGGCTGTGGAAAGCCTGGTCGCGTTCCCGCCAACTTTCGACTACGAAGTGGTTGTCGTCGATAACGCATCAACTGACGACAGCATTGCACTCCTGCAGTCGAGTAGTGCGGCCAGGCAATTGGCCGACTCGCAACGACTGCAGATAATTCGAAACACCGAGAACCGCGGCTTTGGCTGTGCAAACAATCAGGCTTTCAAAGCAACAGAGACGCCTTTTGTTCTATTGCTCAATCCAGACGCTCAAATCACTGAAGGAAGCATTGACCGTCTGATTCAAACAGTCGAGTCCGACTCGCGTATCGGGGCCGCTGGTCCAAAGATTCTCAATCCCGACGGTTCGGTACAACCAAGCGTTTGGCGTAACCCACCAGCAGCCTGGGAAATCTTGCTGTCGAGCCTGCAACTATACCGGTTGCTGCCGCGCAAGTTCCGAGGTGAACTATTGCTTGGCGGACACTGGGACCATAACCGGAAAAGAGCCGTCCCGATGCTCGCCGGAGCTGCGATGCTCGTCCGAAGAGATGTGATTAACACTTTAGGCGGGTTTGATGAGCGTTTTCACATGTATGGTGAGGATCACGATTGGTGCTGGCGAATGACACGGGCCGGGTGGCTGTTACTGTTTGAACCCGACGCCGTTGTGATACACCGAAGTGGTTGGAGTTCACTACAACGATGGACCAATCTGGAAAAGATTCGAGTTCAACTCGAAGCACACTATGTGTTCCAGAAGAACGCGTTGAGTCGAAGCCGGTTAATGAGGAATACTTTTGCCTATTGGTTTACTGAGTCGGCTCAGCACGCGTGGCGCCGACTGCGTAAGGTTGATGCTCCGGACGTGAAATTGATTATGGATGTGTATTGGGAACATCTAAAGCGTACACTCAGAAACAGCCACTCGACTTAAGTACGTCCCAAACGACACCTTCTAACGATCCTTTAAAGTAACAGTTAACATTCCAATAATGTCGTTAACAAAAACCAAGCTACAAGGCTGCTTCATCATCGAACCTGAACGTTTCGATGATGAACGTGGTTTTTTTGCGCGTCTCTGGTCGAAATCCGAATTGGCTTCGGCAGGATTAGATATCCAGTTCGTGGAAGCAAACCTGTCGCTTAATCGAAAGAAGAACACGCTGCGCGGTTTGCATTATCAAAGCAAGCCTCACGAGCAAGGCAAACTGGTCCGTTGTTCTCGCGGTGCGATCTATGATGTTGCGGTAGATTTGCGACCAGAGTCACCGACTTACAAACAATGGATGGGCCTGGAGTTGTCATACGAGAATGGGCTCATGCTGTTCGTTCCCGGTGGTTGCGCCCATGGCTTTCAAACGCTGGTAGACAATTCTGAGGTGTTCTATCAAGTCACCAACACATATGCCCCGGCAAGCTCATGTGGGGTTCGTTGGAATGATCCAGCGTTCAATATTGAATGGCCCGAGGCGCCTGAACGAATCATGATCGCTCGTGATCGCGAGTATCCCGATTTCAACGGTTGAGCGCATCGGTTCAGGATCGAGTCGCTTGACGGCCTCCCCCACGCTGTCTAGACTGCCAATCTAAGCTCTCAGCAATCGGATTCACATGATGCGTTATAAGCAACCGCTGCTTCTGCCAGCCTAAATGAGCACAACGAGCGACACTCCAAGTCGCGCCCAAAACTCAATCGTGCTTCCGTCGAACGAATCTTCGCCGAACGAGCCAACCTCCGATCCGACACCTTCACTTCCCGACGAACCGTTGGTGGTGATCGAGCCTCGCTCGTCGTGGAAATTGCTTGACCTGACGGAACTCTGGGCTTACCGGGAACTGTTGTATTTCCTGACCTGGCGCGACGTGAAAGTTCGCTACAAACAGACTTTCCTCGGTGTCGCCTGGGCTGTAATTCAGCCATTGTTCACGATGGCGATCTTCACGTTGTTTTTCGGACGCCTGGCCGGACTCGATAGCCGCACTGGCGGTATTCCATATCCACTCTTTGCGTATGCTGGCCTTCTCCCGTGGACTTTCTTTTCGAACGCGTTGACCAGTAGTGGGAACAGTTTGGTAGGAAACGCGAACCTGATAACGAAAGTTTATTTCCCGCGAATTATCGTACCCACGGCGGCAGTTGCTGCTGGTCTAATTGACTTCGCGATCGGTTTTCTGCTCCTCGTGCCGTTGATGATCTATTACGGCGTTTCTGTCACCGGGAATCTGCTTATGATTCCTGTACTTGTCCTGCTGATCACGATTCTCGCCACTGCAGTCGGCATGTGGCTTTCAGCCTTAAACGTTAAATATCGTGATATTAGATTTGCGTTGCCGTTTGTAATTCAGCTCTGGATGTTCGTTTCCCCGATCATCTATCCAGCGAGCATACTTCCGCCGAGATGGCGTTGGTTATTAGACCTGAACCCGCTCACAGGAATCATCGAAGCCTTCAGGTCAGCGTTGTTCGGCCAAACGTTCAACTGGACCTCGCTCGCCATCGCCACAGTGCTCACGCTACTTTCACTCGTTTACGCTGCGTTTAGCTTCAGCCGCGTCGAACGACGTTTCGCTGACATCGTTTGAGAACACGAAGATATTCAAGAGCGTTGCGACCTATCATTACCGTACATGAGTTAAGTAAACAGTATCGTCTCAGCGAATCGGCTGCGGCTTACAGCACTTTCAGAGAGACGATGATGGATTGGGCACGCTCACCGCTGCGAATTCTTCGGGCCAACGGAAAAGCTCCATCAATTTGGGCTCTAAACAATGTCAGCTTCGAAGTCGCGCCTGGAGAGGTTGTAGGTATCATCGGGCGTAACGGCGCCGGCAAGTCGACGTTGCTGAAGATTCTTTCCCGTATTACCGATCCTACAAAAGGTAAAGTCGAACTGTTTGGTCGCGTCGCCAGTCTCCTGGAAGTCGGGACGGGGTTCCATCCCGAACTGACAGGCCGCGAAAACATTTTTTTGAATGGTTCGATCCTGACGATGAGTCGAAAAGAAATAGAAGGCAAGTTCGACGACATTGTGGCCTTTGCTGAGATTGAGAAATTCATCGACACCCCAGTCAAGCGCTACAGCAGTGGCATGTACGTCAGACTTGCTTTTGCCGTGGCTGCATTCCTGGAGCCCGAGATACTCATGGTTGACGAAGTACTCGCAGTTGGCGATGCAGCATTTCAGAAGAAGTGCCTGGGAAGGATGCGCGAAGTTGCTACTGCTGGTCGGACCGTTTTGTTTGTTAGCCACAACATGGCCGCAGTATCCGCCTTATGTTCGAAGGCGCTTGTTCTCCGAAATGGACTCGTGGAGTTTCCGTTGGGAAGCGTGCCTGAGGCCGTGCAAAGTTACCTCGCGGGAGTTAATGAGATCACGCAAACGCGGTTGTCAGAACGCACAGATCGTCGTGGCGGGGGGCGGATTCGCATCTCCGATTTCGGTTGTTTTGATGACGCTGGAAGCCCGCTTCCGTTTGCCAGCTCAGGACAGCCAACGAATTTCAGGATTTACTTCTCGGATGTGGCCGAACAGTTGGAGAACGTGACGGTAGCGATAGGTATCACTTCATATACCGGGGCATTCGTTACCATGTTGAGTAATCAACTCGCCAGTGAAGAGTTTGGAGCAATTCGAGGTAACGGTTACTTTGAGTGTCGAATACGCAAGCTGCCGCTGTCGGCTGGTTCATATGCAGTCAATTTGATCGTTCGCGTTAATGGGGTTATTGAAGATTGGATACAAGAGGCAGCGACGTTTTCCGTGGAAGCCGGTGACTTCTACGGTACGGGCCGCATTCCTCCGGAAACACACGGAGGAATTCTGCTGGAACAGGAATGGGATGCTCGGGTGAATTGATGCAATGCCGGGTAGTGTCCTATAGGGGCGTCCCTCCGTGGGCGCCCCACACTATCGAGCGACGCAGGAAGATTGGGCGCCCACAGAGAGACGGCCCTACAAATTAGGACACTACTCAATGCCGGGAAGTTTTCGCGGGAGTATGAAGCAGCTAATTAAAAAAGCAATTTCGGTGACCGGCTTTGGTGTGTACCGGCTAAACGCCGAAACGAAACAGCCGCCGAAGCCGGTCGTCAAATCTCCCCTCCATCACAATTCTAAAGAAGGGCTAAATGAGTTTTATTCAGACAAGGAACTGGTTGAATCGTACCTGGATATGCAGTTCTACCAACGCCTCATCGCGTTGCTTGCGGAGCGAGGCGTGGTTTACAAATCAAAGCGCGTTGCAGACGTGGGTTGCGGCACCGGTAATCTGCTTAAGTTCATTCTGCCGTACGATCCCCTGACACTGACAGGATTCGAATACTCCGAGAACGCTCTTGCCATTGCGCGTTCGCAGCTTCCGGAGATCGATTTTCAGTACCTGGACGTGTACAACCCACCGGCTGCACATTTCGATGTCATCTTTTGCATTGAGGTCCTGGAACATCTTCTCTACCCCGATACAGCGTTTCATAATATCGTAGAGATGCTCGCGCCAAACGGTGTCGCCCTGTTCACTGTTCCGAATGGTCGAATAGATACTTTCGAAGGCCACATTAATTTCTGGAGCCCGGAAAGCTGGAAAGTTTTTCTTGAACATAATTGCGCCGTCTGCGACATAGACACAGGGCTGCTTGAAGAGGGCGCACATAACTTTGCGGTGCTATCGAAGAAAGCGGTTACGTGCTGATTTGTAGGGGCGTCCCTCCCTGGGCGCCCAATTCTTAAGGACGACGGGCAGGAAGGGGCGCCCACGGAGGGACGCCCCTACAGATTAGGACACGAGGAAAAAAGCCTAAGAAGACGCAAATGCGCAAAGCAGACATTACTATTGCTCAGATCGGATGTGGGTACTGGGGACCGAACGTCTTGAGAAACTTTTCAACTCAGCCAAACTGCTGGGTGAAGTTCGTGGCGGATGTTAACGTAGACCGGCAGGCTTACGTTCGAGAAAACTTTCCTCAGTCACAACCAGTCGGTGATTTCAATCAACTGCTGGAGGATCCAGAAGTTGATGCCGTGGTCGTTGCTACTCCCGCTGCCTCGCATTACTCGATAACAAAGCAAGCACTTGAGAGCGGTAAACACGTTTTCGTCGAGAAGCCACTGGCAACGAGCACTCGAGAAGCGGATGAGCTCGTAGACCTGGCCGCTTCACGCTCGCGCGTTTTGATGGCCGGACACACGTTTCTTTATAACGCAGCCGTACGTTATGCAAAATCGCTACTTGATAAAGAAGAATTGGGCCAGCTGTATTATATCTACAGTCAACGGCTCAACCTGGGCCAGGTTCGGTCTGATGTTAACGCGTGGTGGAATCTTGCGCCGCACGACGTCAGCATCATGCTTTATCTAATGCAGGACAAACTTCCGATTTCTGTATCGGCGGTTGGCGTTAGCTATATCCAGCCAGGAATTGAAGATGTAGTGTTCGCGACACTTAAGTGGGATAACGGTGTAATCGGTCACATACATGTAAGTTGGCTGGATCCAGGAAAGATCCGCCGGATGACTCTGGTTGGAAGCCGGAAGATGGTCAACTACGATGACGTCAGTGACGACAAGATTGCGGTCTTCGACAAGGGAGTCGATCGTGTACCAAAAATCGGCGAGCGCATGGACTATGACCAACCTACCGGTTATCAACTGGTCCATCGTACGGGAGACATCTTGTTACCCAAAATATCGTTTCAGGAGCCACTAAAGGTAGAGGCCGCCCACTTCCTTGAATGTTTGCGCGAAGGAAAGACGCCGTTGACTGGCCCGCAACATGCTCGTGACGTCGTCGCTGTCATGGAAGCAACGCAGAATGCATTACGGTCCGGCAAGACTGTCGAGCTCTGAGGATTTCTTCATTACTCATCATCTGAACGAAAGCCGACGAACATGGGGTCAGATCTGATTGGCATCATTCCTGCAGCCGGTCGCGGTACTCGTATGGGAGAACGTGGTGAGCAGTTGCCAAAAGCGCTGCTGACCGTCGAAGGCGTCACACTGCTGGATCGCGCAATCGATACGTTGAAGAGTCTCAACGTGTCACGGATAATCGTCGTTGTCAGCCACCTTGGAAAACAGATCGCCGAACACATTGAAGCGCGTGACTTCGGAATCGACATCAAGCTCGTGCATCAATCTGTACCACTGGGTCTCGCGCATGCTATTGCCACCGCAGCACCTGAAGTAACCGGCGATTTTGTCGTGTTCTGTCCCGACAATCTCTACACACACCAAAGCGATTTAGTTCGGGCCTACGAGTTGTTTGAAGCGCAGGGTCCCACCTTCCTCCTCGTTGCAAGTGCTCAGCCTACAAAGCAATCAAACCGAAGGACGTTCCACATCGATGCCCACGCGACAGATACATCCGATGTTTTCGATTACGCTCGGTCCCAGATGGCAAACTCAGGACTCCCAGTAAACTCGACTGGCTGTGTGTTTTTCAGCCGGGATGCGCTCAAGTACCTACCAGACTTCGACGCGGATCGAGAACATATCTTTCGAGATTTTCTGGAGACAATCACTGCTAAACAGAAGGGCCTAATCTCTCTGATGCGAGGCATGCGATATGACTTTTCGTCTCCCGAGGATATAAACGAATATGAAACGTTGATGTCTGAGATGAAGGGGACAGCGGGAAAGGGCGTAAGCGCCATTTTGATAAACCCCTCGGGCAAAGTGCTCTTGCAGCAGCGAGACAACAATCCGTCAATTAGATACCCAAATCACTGGGCCCTCTTCGGTGGCAGCATGGAAGACGGAGAAACTGCCGACGAAGCGGTTGTACGTGAAGTTGAGGAAGAAATTGGGTTTCAGCTGCAGACGTTCGGCCTTTTTCGTGAGTTCATCCAAAACAACAAGCGCGAGTTTGCCTTCGTTGGCAGTATCACGGCAAACTTGAGCGAACTAACCTTAAGCGAAGGTCAAGGGATGGACTTCTTTTTTCCGTCCGAATTAAAAGAACTATTGATCAGACCTGACGATAAGGAAACGCTGGAGGCGTATTTTGGAAACTGACATGACCAAGGGTTTATCTAATCGGGAGGAGTTTGCGCAGCTCAAACGCGACATGTGGAACTCGACCAACTACGACAGTTGGTTCAAACCCGCACGCGGCCAGGTAATTGACGCGCTTGAAAAGCAGGCTCTCGCGATGGCACTCGGCAATCGACAATACAACGATGCCTTGGATGTTGGGATTGGAAATGGGCGGCTGTTGCCGGTATACGCGCCCCACGCTAAACGCGTCACGGGCATGGATATTTCTTCTGAACAGTTGACTCAAGCGACCGACGCTGCACGTTCGCTCAACATTGAATTCACTGGAAAACTCTGCGAGGAAGCGTCAAGGATCGACCTTGAGGACGAGTCGTACGATTTGATCATCTGCTCTCGAGTCTTACAACACTTGTTTGATTGGCGAGCATCCGTCGCCGAGTTTGCGAGGATTCTGAAGCCAGGTGGCGATCTCGTGCTTTTGACTTATAACCGTTATTCAATATACGGTTTGAAAAAGTATTACCAACACAAGTTCGTCAATCCTACGAAGGGGCGATTTCAAAACGCGCTGGCTCTGCAACGCGAGCTGAAAAAGAACGGGTTGAGCGTCGAGTATCTCCACGGTGCTCTAATCGGACAACCTGAACTTTTTAGCACGGAGCTTTCAAATTCTACTCGCAAGTTCATTAATGTTCTCGAGCACCTGTCGAGCGTCTTCCCGATAAAATTTATCGGCGGCCGTCTTGTAGTAAGAGCTCGAAAACCCACTGCTTAGGTTTAACTAAGATGACAAATATCCCTTTAGTCGGTTTGTTTGACCAATATCAAACCATCAAACCTGAAATTGACTCCGCAATCCAAAACATCATTACCAACAGTGCATTCATAGGTGGCCAGGAAGTTCGTAGTTTCGAACAAGAGTTCGCAGCTTTCTGCGAAGCGTCCGCTTGTGTCGGAGTGGGAAACGGAACAGACGCACTCTACCTGGCGATGCGAGCATTTGGAATTGGACCAGGAGACGAGGTGATAACTGTCGCTCACACGTTCATTGCCACGTCGGAGGCCATCTCAATGACGGGTGCGAAGGCGGTGTTCGTTGATATCACGAACGATTCGATGTTGATGGATCCGACGCAGATAGAGGCAGCCATTACAGATCAAACGAAAGCCATCGTGCCTGTACACCTTTACGGTCAGCCATGCGACATGGATGCCATTATGGAAATTGCACGGCGGCGCAATCTAAAAGTTATCGAGGACGCAGCTCAGGCACACGGAGCGAAGTGGCACGGTCGGCGTGTCGGTTCCATAGCTCATGCCGCGTGTTTTAGTTTTTATCCAGGTAAGAATCTCGGCGCGTTCGGCGATGCCGGCGCCGTAGTCAGTAACGATGAGGGTTTCATCGAATACGTCCGCATGCTGGCTAACCATGGAAGACTCGAAAAATACACTCACCGAATGGAGGGTGTTAATAGTCGCCTTGATGGGATACAAGCCGCAGTGTTGCGCGTAAAACTGCGTCACCTCGATGATTGGAATCAAAAACGACGGGAGCATGCTGATTTTTATCTGGAGTCGCTCGTGAATAGCGAGATCCGTCCGCAGTTTGTAAATCCCAACGCAACCCCTGTTTGGCATTTGTTCGTTGTCCGCACGCCGGATCGTGAATCGTTACAACAGAGGTTGAAAGGATCTGGCATTGCAACCGGCATACATTATCCGGTCCCGCTGCATCTTCAGCCGGCATATGAACATCGACAGATTCCGTTGGGAACGCTGCCGGTGACCGAAAGAGTTTCGAGTGAAGTTCTTAGCCTTCCCATGTATCCGGAACTTACCGCGGCTCAGTTGGAGCGCGTTCTTGATGCGTTGAGTATGACCACGGTCGTGACCTAGACAACGACGAAACCGGCTCCGGGTAGACGGACACCTGCGTCGGTCAGCCGGTGTTTTGTTCTCAGTCAACATCAACCGCGTGATGGGCATGGCAGTTCGTGGCAATCAGGCATCTCACAGTCCTATCTAAAGCACTCGCATTCGGCCTCCGGCTCATTTGGGCCATGCTCGTGCTCACCGCCGTCTGCATCTTGTGGCTGCTGCTGTTCCTCGTTTTCACACCCCTGGTACTGTTAAGTTCACTTCTCGTCCGCAAGAAGACGACCGCTGCGGATGAGTCCGGATCGTCTAATCAATCGAGCGGAACTGCTGCGAACGGGAATGAGGGTGACGCGCACAATTTCATTTTCGATCGGCGCCGAGACATTTCGAAACTATTCGGCTGCAATACACGAAATGTGAAGTACCGCTGGGATATCTTTGCTTCGAAGCTCGATCACGTCAGAAGGATCTATGACTCACCTGTTGCTCTCGATTTTGGCGCGGGTTCATTACGAGATTCTTTTGAACTTGCTCGTTTGGGCTTTTGTGTTACCGCGGTTGATCTGGATCGTTCGCTGCTTGAGAGTTACTACAAATCCTACGACTGGAGTAGCGTTGGTTGCCCTCCCAAGTTATTCACAGGGTCTTTCCCCGAGTTACGAACTGAGGCGCGGTCGTCATTTCATCTCGCGGTGGCTTTTGATGTAATTGAGCACCTGGAATCACCCGACGATTACTGTAGAAATATCAATTCACTGCTGCACGACCGTGGCCTGCTATTCACAATCGTGCCCAACAGGCGAAGCATCTTTGAACGGTATTTCAAACACTCGCTCAAACGCCAACGCGCTCTCGGCATATCGTTAGCGCCTGGCGTCCCGCACCTGCAGTTTAAGTCGCCCGAGGAGTGGAGGCTGTTTTTTGAGCAATGTGGCTTCAGGATCCTGGACCACGAAATGGCCATAGGCTTCTTCGTTAACGATTGCTGGAATGGCCTCTTGGGGCTTCCGCTGCGAGTCTACGTAGAACCAGTTTTTGAACGACTAGCGCTAGCCCTGGGGAAAAAGTTTAATGCGGTAGCATTCGAGGAGGCTTTTTCGCCACATTGGCTGATGAAGCGAGTGGATCTCGTCGATGAACTTTTCAGGAAGTGGTTTACGGGTCGATTTGGTTGGAACCTGATCGTGGCAGAAAAGCAATCGACAAACCTGGTTTAGTCTCGTTGGCTTTTCAGGTCTCTATTCAGCATACGATGCGCATTTTAGTTTTGGACACACACTATCCTGAATCACTGCGGCTGACGTATGGGCAGAACGGTGATCTTTCTGAACGTCCTTTCCGCGAACAGCTCAAGGAGATATACGACTCAGGATTTGGCAGAGCAGATTCGCTGCCGATCAATCTTCAAAAGCTTGGACATGTAACCGAGCAATTCATTGTGAACGCCGAGTTCGTTCAGCTCAGTTGGGCACGAGAAAACCGAATACGGCTGGGCGGGACATTCACGCTGTCGCACCTTGAAAGACTATCAAAGCGCGCTGCCAGTCGTTTCAGCCTTCTAGCTGATGCGCCTGGAGTTCACGTGCCGAGTTGGCAGCTGAAAGTGGTTGAGGCTCAGGCTAAGTCATTCAAACCGGATGTCATCTTTGTGTGCGACGTTCTTTATCTGCCCGCTAAGTTCTTGCGGCAGCTCAAACGCCACACGTCGTTACTAGTTGGTGAAATGGCGTACCCTATTCCACCGAACCTGGATCTTCGCCCTTTTGATTTGATCGTAAGCGCAGCTCCGCACTATGTTGACCGGCTTAGGCAGGCCGGAGCGAAGTCTGAGTTGTTAAGACTCGGATTTGAATCGACTATTCTCGATCGCCTAAATTCCGAACCGAAAGATGAAGCCATCGTTTTTATTGGATCGGTTAGCAAAGGCCATCAGCAGCGATTAGATTTACTGGAAACATTGTGCCGGAATGTTTCCCTCTCCTGCTGGGGCAGCGGAGCTGAACAGCTGCCCATGGATTCACCACTGCGCGGACGTATTAAACCACCTCTCTGGGGCTACGATATGTATCGTCAGCTGCAACGCGCTAAGATCGCGCTCAATATTCATATTGATATGGCAGAAGGATATGCCGCAAACATGCGACTGTACGAAGCGACAGGCGTGGGTACAATGTTGCTAACCGATTGGAAGACTAATTTGCATGAGATGTTTGAAATTGGTAAGGAGGTAGCGGCCTACCGGTCTGTTGACGAGTGCGTCGAGCTTGTCCAGTATTATTTGCAACGTGATGACGAGCGCGAGTCAATGGCCCAAGCAGGACAAAAGCGAACTCTATCTGAGCACACCTACTACCAAAGGATGCAAGAGCTGACAGGCATCCTGGAGCGCTATCTGTCAGGCGCGCGTGCTCGTTAGGTGCTATATGAAACAATTTGGGTTTAAGGGGAATTAATGTCCACTGTTCTTTCAGCCGCTTCGCGGATTAAACAAACCGTCGGCAAGACAGCGTGGGATGTTGTGCGCCGAAAACGGCTAGCGTCGTACCTAAAATCCGATCGCCGGCCCTGGCGAGAGGGATACGACGAATACCGAGAACAAGCTCTGCAAGAAGCGATAGCTGACGATTCGTTGCGAACCACTTTCATAAACAACCTGCCTTTGCCGGCCGGATATGGTTTTAGACTGGATGCCAGGATTGTTGAGATTCCCTGGGTGTTGTCATTATCGCACCAACTATCGGGGCGCTTTCTCGATGCGGGGTCAGCTTTGAATTATGAGTTCGTTCTTAACTCTCCAGCGCTGAGCGAAAAGAAGCTCACAATCGTAACTCTGGCGCCGGAAGGTCAGGCGTTTTGGCGTTTGGGTGTTTCCTACGTGTTCGGCGACTTGCGAAACCTCGATTTTCGCGATGAACGATTTGATGCTGTGGCTTGTATTTCAACCATCGAGCACGTCGGCATGGATAACACCATGTATGCGCACGATCTGGACATCGCTCGACGATCCGATCCGAGTGAATTCCTCTTAGCGCTAGTCGAACTAAAACGTGTGCTCAAACCGGGCGGCTCGTTGTTTGTAAGCTTTCCCTTTGGGAAGTACGAAAACCATGGTTGGTTTCAGCAGTTCGATGCCGAGTTATTGGATACTCTGATCGAGCGCTTCGCTCCAGCTAGACGTAATGAGAACATCTTCCGTTATTACCCGGACGGCTGGCAAAGAAGCACGCGCGGCGAATGCAAGGATTGCGAATTCTTTGATGTCCATACCAGTAAATACTTCGATGCGCAATCGACGATCGAATACCCCGCAGACTATCCCGCCGGCGAACGAGCATTGGCCTGTGTCGAGTTAGTGAAGTGAGGATCCGGACCATACTTTGATCAAACAGCTTATCAAGCGGGCACTTCCCGAAAACATCTTGAACGATCTTCGCCGAATCAGGCGTCGCGCTGCGTTTTACTCGGAAAAAATATTGTGGGGAGGCCGACGGCGTGAGCGATTTTTGATCTGGCTGCTTGGGCGACATTACGATGCTCAATATCGACGCGATTGGCAGCTATCGGATGAAGAGCCTCATTTCTTTTCTCACCGGATCGGCATGTTCCGTCTTGCCTTCGGGAGCGAGGCGATTGGTCCTTACGCCTACTCCCGCGCTTTCTACTCTGCTGAGGTTGTGCGCCAGGGCGATCGGCTGTTGGACATCGGGTGCGGGGATGGGTTTTTTACTAAGAGGTTTTTGAGCGTCCGTTGCTCAAAGGTGGATGCCTTGGATGTCGAGCTGAGCGCAATTAGGGCGGCGGGCAGAGATAATGCCGCCGCAAACGTCACTTATCATTTGCTCGATGCAGTGACGGAATCGTTTCCCTCCCCTGAATACGACGTGATCGTGTGGGACGGCGCGCTTGGTCATTTCTCGCCTGAGACAACCCACCTCATGCTGCGCAAGATAGTTGATCACTTGGCACCGGACGGCATCTTTGTCGGCTCCGAATCGCTGGGCCATGAGGGAACGGACCATCTTCAATTCTTCGACTCGCTGGAAGTATTACGGGAGCTTTTGGCTGCTCATTTCCGGCACGTTGAGTTGCGCTCAACTGATTACGACACTGCCGGTTTCACGCGCAGTGAAGCCTTTTGGCGCTGTGCACAAACTCGGAACCGTTTAGATGGCAATCATTGGCTCGCGAGAGAATGAAATGTATGTGCTGGGCTCGTAATCCGCCTAACATTGGCTCGGCCGAACAAGAATATGACGAGTCTCCTAAAGTCCGTTTTACAGCCCTTTGCTAAGCGGTTATATTCATGGTCGATATCTGCACGCCGAGCTTCTGTAGCTCAAAGACTCTGATCGAACAAGCACAGATTGTTACATATGGAGGCTGAGCAAACACAAGATAAGTCCACCGGCTACGAAACCATCGAACACAATGGAACTCGATACGCGGAGGTCATTTGGAGCGGAACGGAGCTAGAAGAAACCAGATTTTTCTCGCCCTCAGACTCTTCATTCCAGTTTGGACTCTTAGCGCACAAAGCCGGCTTCATTGAGCCACCCCATTATCACAAACCCGTCCGGCGAGTTGTCGACGACCTTCAACAAATGTTTGTTGTGCAACGTGGCGTGGTGGCAGTTGAGTTCTACGACGATAAGGGAATTCGCTTTCGAGAAGTGATCCTGAGGCAAGGCGATGGCATCGTCTTGATCCATGGAACGCATGCGATCAGGGTCATCGAAGATATGCAATGCCTCAGTGTAAAGCAGGGGCCATTCCTGGGGGCTGAAAACGATAAGATCAACGTCGAGGTAAAAGCGACTGAATGATTGAAGTCTTCGAACCAATCATCGGAGAAGAGGAAATTGAAGCCGTAGTTGCCGCTCTTCGGCGAGGTGAGATTTCGGGCTCGTTTGGCGAATCGATCCCACAATTCGAGAATGAATTTGCGAATTATGTCGGGTGCGAGTATGGCGTCGCGGTCACCAGCGGCAGCACGGCGTTGCATCTGGCAGTTGCCGCGGCAGAATTAAATGCCGCTGACGAGATTCTCGTCAGTGCCAGCACTAATATCGCAACTGCGCTCGCTGTAATACATAACCAATGCATACCAGTGCCCGTCGATTCCGAGGATCTGACATGGAACCTCGATCTGGATCTGATTGAGCGCCTCATCACGCCTAAAACGAAAGCCATCATTCCGGTCCATCTTTATGGACATCCGGTGGACATGGACCGCTTGATGGAGATCGCTAAACGTCATGGTTTGCTCGTGATCGAAGACTGCGCTGAATCGCACGGCGCCACCTGTCGAGGAAAAATGACGGGCAGCTTCGGCGATATGGCATGTTTCAGTTTCTACGCCAACAAAGTAATCACAACCGGCGAAGGCGGTATGGTTACTACAAACGATCGACGTTTGGCGGACCGCTTACGATTATTGCGAAACCTCGCTTTCACGAAGCCGCGATTTCGCCATGAAGCAGCTGGTTTTAATTTTCGTATGACTGGCTACCAGGCAGCGATGGGCGTGGTGCAAACAAAAAAGATCGAACACATCATCGAGGAAAAGCGTCGTGTTGCTCATACATACAACCGTTTCCTCAAGGATGCCCATGGTTTGCAACTTCCATTTGAAGCCGAGTGGGCGCGCAACGTGTACTGGATGTACGCTGTCGTGGTGCGATCAGAATTTGGCATCTCGCGAGATCAACTGGCACGGTTCCTCGCGAATGCCGGAATTGACTCGAGAACATTTTTCTGTCCTATGAATCAGCAACCTTGTTTGCAGTCTCAGCCCGGGTTTCGCGCGGTTCCGTGTCCAGTCGCCGACGAGCTTTGGGAGTCAGGCCTCTACTTACCTTCGACATATACGCTCGCGACTGAAACCATTTCGAAGATAGCTGATCATGTGCTCGAGGCCGCCGAACTGGTCACGAGTTGAAAGCCTGGCGTGCTTAAAGAAACTGGTCAAGCTGATGTCCGATAAACTTCACAGTTTGTCGTCGAGATTAGGTCCTCTCAACCTTGAGTGAACTGCGAACAAGACGACAAACTGAAGTTTATCGGACATCAGCTTGACCACTTTCTGTGAAGCTTGAATGACTTCGACCCCATGACCTCTTATTCTGGCAGGCACGCTGAGTTATACGATCTGTTCTATGCGGATAAGCCGTATGGAGCCGAAGCTAACTTTGTGCATGAATGTTTACGGCAATATGGATCACAACCTGTTTCGCGTGTGCTGGAACTCGCGTGTGGCACCGGCTCGCACTCGTTCGTCTTTGAAAAGCTTGGTTACAAGATGGTCGCCACAGACTACTCGCCTGACATGCTCGCGTTTGCGAGGGCTAAGGCAGCGCGGATCGATTCGACTGTAGAGTTCAAGCATCAAGATATGACGCTTCTGGATCTCGCCGGTGAGCGCTTTGATGCAGCTGTTTGTCTGTTTGATTCGATCGGATACGTAGTTACGAATGAGAATATCAAGCAGGTGCTCAGCAATCTTCACCGTCACTTAAATGACGGTGCGCTGTTTGTGTTTGAGTTCTGGCATGCGGCTGCGATGATCTCACTTTATGAACCAGTGCGCGTTCGTTCATGGACAACAGATGTAGGGCAGGTCGTTCGCGTTTCAGAAACAGCGTTAAATGTTTCCCGACAGACTGCCGATGTAACCTACATAGTTTATGAACTGAGATCCGATGGAACGTATTCAAGCTTCAGAGAGACACAGACCAATCGGTACTTTCTACTGAAGGAGATGGAATACTTTCTTTCAAGTTGTGGCTTCAAGCTTCTCAAGTCCTTTTCGGGCTTCAAGAACGATGAGTCGATCACTGCCGACACCTGGCATGTCGTCGCGGTCGCGCAGCAGATACCTAGAGAAGCAGAAAAATGAAGGTCGGAGTTTTCCTTGAAGATATTCCGCCTGAGGAAGGCGGAGGTTATACGATGCAGGGCGATCTGTTCCAATGGCTGGTAAAGCTCGCCAGCGAGAGTCGGCATGAGTTCTCAATCTTTGCACGTGAGCCCGAGGCCTTGAAGGGAAGGCTGAGTAATTCGTCGATCGAAACAATTCGGTTCCCGGGAAGTTTCGCCGAACGCGTGTTTTCCAAAGCGCGTCGTGACGTCGCTGCGTATGGACAACAGAAGAAGTTCGCGACGCGGTTCGAAGAAGTTGCACGTAACGCAGGTTTGGATTTCATCTGGTTTGTCGGGGCCGAAGCGCTGCAGGTTGACATACCTTACATGGGCGTTGTGTGGGACCTACAGCATCGATTGCAGCCGTGGTTTCCCGAGGTGAGTGGGAATGGACAATGGAAGCACCGCGAACGGTTCTATTCAGAGTTCTTGCGTCGCGCAGCATTTGTGATCGCAGGTACGAAAGCAGGCAGTGATGAGATTCAACGCTTTTACCAGGTGCCTGCTACCACAATCAAAATTCTGAAACATCCAACCCCAACATTTGCGTTGGAGGCTGCGAAAGAGAACCGTCGGGCCAATCGCAGCAGGGTCGTCGAACTAGGTTTGACTGAGAATTACCTGCTGTATCCTGCTCAACTGTGGCCGCATAAGAATCACGCCAATCTTTTCTATGCGCTTCGAGTGTTAAGAGAGAAACACAACCTGGAGCTGCCCCTGGCACTCGTCGGCTCCGACAAAGGAAATGAAGACTGGCTAAAACGGTTAGCCCGTGAACTGAAGATTGACTCGCATGTAAAGTTCTTGGGCTTCGTGAGTAACGATGAGTTAATTGAACTTTACAGGAATGCACTAGCATTAACCTATGTATCTTACTTTGGGCCTGAGAACCTTCCTCCGTTAGAAGCGTTTGCCCTGGGCTGTCCCGTTATTGCAGCAAGCGTGAATGGAGCAACGGAGCAACTAGGAGACGCCGCCTTGTTGGTGGATCCAAATAGTCCTGAAGCGATAGCTGACGCGATTCAACTTGTTAATGCGGATACTGCAGCCCGAGATAGGCTCATCGCACGCGGTTGGGTGAGAGCTCAAGCCTGGACCAGTGCCGATTTTGTTCGTGGCATTTTCTCAATCCTGGATGAGTTTGAAACGGTACGTCGTTGTTGGGATCACTGACAAGATGACGACTGGTTAGGTGTTATTATTCCGTTGCGCATATTGGGCAACGACGAGAATTCAATGACTAAGAAACGTGCACTCATCACCGGCATCACCGGGCAGGACGGTTCTTTTCTAGCTGAGCTCCTTTTAGAGAAAGGTTACGAAGTTTACGGGATCATACGACGCTCCTCGTCGTTTAATACTCAGCGGATCGATCACGTATACCAGGATCCCCACAAACCCAACACTGGTTTGTTCCTCCTCTTCGGAGACCTTAATGATTCCAGTTCTTTGAATACGATTCTGCGCCAGGTAGCACCTGATGAAATTTACAACCTCGGCGCTCAGTCGCACGTGCGCGTGAGTTTCGATATCCCCGAGTACACAGCGGACGTGACTGGCATTGGAGCCATCCGAATTCTCGAGGCGATACGCGAAACAGGGATTCGACCGAAGTATTATCAGGCGTCCTCTTCGGAAATGTTCGGCGCCGCACCGGCGCCCCAAAACGAACAAACTCCCTTTCACCCACGCTCGCCCTATGCTTGCGCAAAGGTGTTTGCCTATCACACCACCATCAACTATCGCGAGGCGTACGGCCTTTTTGCGATGAACGGAATACTTTTCAATCACGAGTCAGAGCGTCGCGGAGAAACTTTTGTCACCCGCAAAATCACTCGCGCCGCGACGCGGATTAAGCTTGGCCTACAGGACAAGCTGTATCTGGGCAATCTGGACGCAAGACGAGATTGGGGCTATGCGCGAGACTACGTCGAAGCGATGTGGCTGATGATGCAAGCAGATGAAGCCGAAGACTATGTAATCGCAACCGGCGAGACTCATTCAGTTCGAGAGTTTGTGGAGGAGGCGTTCCGATATCTTGATTTAGATTGGCAAGAGTATATCGAGATAGACCCTTGGTATTATCGTCCCACTGAAGTAGATCTCTTACGAGGAGACGCGAGCAAAGCGGGTCGTCAACTTGGGTGGCATCCAAAGGTTGGATTCAACGAACTCGTATCCCTCATGATCGACCACGACATGAAGCTCGCGCTCAGTGAAAAAAGCGCCGCGAACCAACAAAATCCCGATTAACAACTCAATGCATTACCACCTGATTGGAATCTGCGGAACTGCAATGGCTTCGCTTGCGGGTATGTTGCAAGCGCGCGGTCATCGCGTCACAGGTTCCGATGAGAATGTCTATCCGCCGATGTCTACGATGCTTGAGTCGCTTAGCATTCAAGTGCTGAAGGGGTTCAAAGCGGAACACATTACTGACGGAATAGATTGTGTGATCGTCGGGAATGCGATACCTCGTGGCAATGCCGAGGTCGAAGAAACACTGAAGCGAAAGATCGTCTATCGCTCGCAGGCCGAGACAGTCAAAGAAGAGTTCATTCGCGGGCGTCATTCACTCGTCGTAACGGGTACACACGGTAAGACGACCACAACAAGTATCGCCGCGTGGGTTATGGACCAGTGTGGCTTGGATCCAGGGTTTTTGATCGGCGGCGTTGCGCAGAACTTTGGTTCGAGTTTCCGTGTAACGAACAGCGATTACTTCGTTATCGAAGGCGATGAGTATGACACGGCTTACTTTGATAAAGGCCCCAAGTTCATGCACTACCTACCCGAGCTCGGAATCGTCAATAACATCGAATTTGATCACGCCGATATCTACAAAGACCTCGACGCGGTGAAACTAGCGTTCAGACGATTCATGAACCTTGTTCCCGGCAATGGTCGTTTGATTGCTGGTTGGGACAATGAGAATGTTCGGGCCGTGGTGGAGAGTTTTGGAAACAAATTGTTTACCACGCTGGAAACGTTTGGTTTCAGCAGCGAGGCGCGCTGGCAGATTCGCAACGCTGATTTCAGCGGAACGCAGTCGAGCTTTGAAGTGTTCCGTGACAATGAGAAGTGGGGAACCTTCAAGACTCCGCTCATCGGTGAATTCAACCTGCTTAACTGTCTGGCGGTAGCTATAGCCGCAGACGCGTGGGGTGCGAGTTCTGATCAAATCGCCGACGCGCTAGCATCATTTAAGAACGTTCGGCGACGCGCAGAAATCCGTGGCGAAGCATCGGGGGTGGTGGTGATAGATGATTTTGCCCATCATCCGACTGCAGTGAGAGAGACTTTGCGTGCGTTGCGCGTGCGGTATCGTGATAATCGTCTCATCGCCGTATTTGAACCACGGTCATGGTCGTCCAGGCTCGCAGTTTTCCAGGATGATTACGCGAAGGCCTTTGAGCCCGCTGATTACGTGGTGATTGCTGGAGTTTTCGATAGTCAGAAGGTGACAGAAAAGGGACGTGTGCTTGATACAAGCCGATTGATTGAAGCGATTTCGCAACAAGGCAAGCCGGCTCTGACGCTCCCGGCGGCTGACGACATCGTCGCCCACCTTGCGCCGGAATTGGCTTCAGGCGATGTTGTCGCGATCATGTCAAATGGCGGTTTCGGCGGAATTCACGACAAAATTCTCACGACTCTACAAGCCAGAATAACTTCAGAGGACGCCGTTTAGAGCTTTGTTTTTGGGGCTTTCTGCTTAGTTGGAGACCTAAGCAACAGAGCCAAGTTCCAAGAGCCCGCCTCACCGTTTACAAATTAACTAACAATTCGTAACGCTCTTGAAGTCTAAAAGCCTTCTAATTACGGGCCTCAAGCTTAGGAGGCCCCCGTGAAGGACTTCTCCATATTTGAATACGGACTGAAGTTATCTCCCATCGACCAGACGCAGAACCTCGGACAAGTCGCCAGCATTTCCCGTCGCGATTTCGAGGAGCACGAAACCTTAGTTTGCCGCACAACCGCGGCTTCTGTTGAGTATCTCTGTCTACTGATCGAGAACGCGATTCTGTTGCGTACGAATCGCGCCGGCAGAGTTTATGCCGGCTTCGAACAACTTTCAGGACTGCAACCAATCATCGACCGATATCTGCGCATCGCCGACTTGTCTGAATGTGTATATCTGTTTGGTGAGGCTGATTGGACACCACCGAAACATCCAAACATCCGTGTCGTTGAATTGAATCGTGCGGTTCGACTTTCACGTGAGTCGTTTCTGATTGTGCAGTCTTCAAATCTCAATCAAGCGCTGGTGGCATTTGATGAGGAGTCGGAGGACGACTCTTTGCCGGAACAGATACGTTACTGGGCACTGAAGTCAAGCAATGCCGAAGTTGTCCAAAGCCTTGCCAGCGGCATTGAAGGAATCATCGACTGGTCCTTGGCAGCGTGATGTTCGATAAACTTCAGTTTGTCGTGAGATGCCGAGGCGTCAATTTACATCGGAACTGACACTTCAGGGACTCGACGACAAACTAAAAAGTTTATCGAACCTCACATCGCTGATCGTGGCTCTTCCACTTCCGGTTGATGTGTCTCAACCAGGATCGGTTTCAACTGTTTCCGGGATCGATCTGAACTCTCAACACGCGCAGTCAACACCCGTCGAATTTTCTGCGGCAACAACTTCGCCGCGATAGTAGCCATCGAGCCTACCAACTCTACTATATCGCCACCACCACTCCAGTGTTTACGAACGATCTTTGGATCCGACATGGACATGAGCCGCAGAAGTGTAAGAGAAATCAAATAGGCATCGTCGATTTGACCGACGAAAGGCAACATATCCGGAATGAGATCAAGCGGAATAAGGGCGTAGATGATCGCGCCGGCCACCAGCAATCTCTCCTTCGCGGGCACTCGAGGATCTATCATCAATCGACCACAGAGGAGGATCAGGTTAGGAATAAAGAGCAGAAGGTTTTTCATCCGTCGTCGAAGAGTTGATGCCATCGTCGTCTCCAGTTAATTGGTGCGTTAAGGGTGAATACAAAATAGCATGAGCCGGAGTCTGTCCAGTAGTATCGTAATCTGGAATTGTCACTCAGAACTACTCAACTCTCTGCGCATCCTCGGCGTGCTCTGTGGCTCTGCGGTGGTAATTCGAGTTCCCAAACCAACCAACAAATGAGTGAATAAGCAACTAACTTTCTGGCCAGTTGAGAATTGGTATCGTCCCAGCAACCGCAAAGACGCCGAGCCCGCTGAGGACGCGCAGAGAGTTGAGTGGTGTGGGCCGATACGCTTGTTCTGGGTCCGAGACTTCGTTAGACTTCGCCTCTCCGAAAAACCTGGGCCCTTCTTATCTATGGATATCCTTGAACGAATTCGTCAACGCGCTTCATCACGGCCTCAACATATCGTTTTGCCGGAAGGAAACGACCCTCGCACTGTCATCGCTGCCGCAGAGTGTTCGCGCAGCCGTCTCGCGCGAATAACCATACTGGGCAATGAAGAGAAGATTCGCTCCACCGCTCAGGAACAGCGACTTGATCTCGCAGGCGTCTCGATAATCGATCATCTCCGCGCATCGGACTTCGACAAGATGGTGTCGATGTTCCACGACCTGCGCCGCGCCAAAGGCTTAATGGCCGACGAGGCTCGTACACTCGTGTCCGATCCTCTTTACTACGGCAATCTGATGGTCCGATCAGGAATGGCTGATGGTTCGGTCGCAGGAGCAACGAACACGACGGCCCACACAGTGCGCGCGGCATTGCATTGCATTGGCGTCCGAACGGGTTTCAAGTTGGTTTCAAGTTTCTTCCTAATGGCGGTATCGAATCCCGAGTTCGGTCACGATGGAGCGATGATCTACGCCGATTGTGGTGTCGTGATTGAACCAAGCGCGGCGGAACTGGCCGAGATAGCTCTGGCTTCCGCAGATTCGTGTAGAGCGTTGCTGGGGACTGAGCCGCGTGTCGCTCTGCTGTCGTTCTCTACGAAAGGGAGCGCGAAGCATAAGCTAGTCGACAAGGTTGTTGAGGCGACACGAACAGTAAGAGCTCGTGCACCCGAACTACTGGTGGATGGAGAACTGCAAGCCGATGCGGCGCTTGTTCCGCGCGTGGCCGATTCGAAAGCCCCGGGATCGCCCATAGGCGGTCGAGCAAATGTGCTGATCTTTCCCGACCTTCAAGCCGGCAACATCGGCTACAAGTTGACCGAAAGATTGGCGGGCGCTACCGCCATCGGACCGATTCTTCAGGGACTCGACAAACCTGCAAACGACCTCTCGAGAGGTTGCAAAGCCGAAGACATCGTTGACGCCGTTGCGATTACGGCAGTTCAGGCACAAGCGCGCAAGAGCACATAATCGCTTGGGCAACGCAAGAAAAGCGACCGCATCCAACCTGCGACCCTGAAAAAGATTGGAACCTAACTTGGGCCGTACCCGATACCTTTTCCTGCTCCTGGTGCTTGCGCTTTTCAGCGGATACGCTTCGGCGCAGCAATCCACCCCCTCTGCTTCTCCGACGCCATCTCCTACTCCGACGCCTCGTCCCTACGACGAAGATGACCAGCCAGTCAAAGTTTTTACCGAAGAGGTGCGATTGCCTGTCGTAGCTCTCGACCAGTTCGGTCATTTTGATCCGACTGTGGTGATCGATGATGTCCTGGTATTGGAAGACGGCGTACCGCAACAAATTAGAAGCCTCCGTCACATTCCAGCCCATGTTCTGCTTGTTCTCGACACTGGTGGTGGAGATTCAATAGGAGTTGGGGGCGTTTCAAAAAACTTGAGTTTGACGCGCGAAGTCGCTGCGGATCTAGTTCGTCGTCTGCCAAAGGGTTCGTGGATTGAAATACTCCAGGCAAACAGTTCCGCGCAGGTGTTGCAATCCTGGACCAGAGACAAGGACGCCGTGTTGCAGGTCCTCAAGAAGAAGCTGGTGCAAACTAAGCGCGCACGATTTTCTGAAGCGGTGGTGACAGCCAGTCAACAACTTAAGGACCGGCCGGAAGGAAGCCGGCACGTTGTACTAATCACTGATGGCGTCGATTCGCCGGGCGGTAAAGTTGATCGGGCAGAAGCGATGAAACAATTAGTTGCCGCGCGCGCCACAGTCCATGTCATAAGCTACACGGAGTTTGTCAGGCAAAAAGGTGAGAACAAGACCACCGAGGTTACGGCGTCTAATGGGCCACGGCCAGCCAGCAGCGACCCCATAAGAAGCACAGATCCAACTCAGCCTCCCAGCCAGAACCGCTCACCATCGTACGGTGTGGGCATCCGTTTTGATCCTGCAATGCGAAAAGTGCGAAAAGCCTACGAGAACGAAGTAAAGAAGAGTGAGCAAGTACTGAAAAATATTGCGCAGGAAACTGGTGGAAAGATCCTCCTACCTACAACTATCGAACAGATGATCGCTCAGGCAGGCGAAGTCGCACAGGCGATAGCGTCGGAATACGTAGTCACCTACAGGCCTAGACGACCGCTGGCAGAAGCGCCGCCCGGTGAATATAGAAAATTACAGGTAGCTTCGAGAAGGGTTGGTTTAAGTTTGCAGGCGCGGCGAGGATATGTAGTGCCTACGCCTTGATCTGAAGAGAGATGTATTAGCCAACAAGCGCTTCGCATTGCGCTTCCCACATTTGCACCATCTGCCGGACCTCAAACTCATCGTGCTTCGGCAGCAATGATAGACGGTGCAGCTCAGCCCAATCTTCTTTCGGTACCCGGTGAAATGCCTCGACGACTTTGGGATCAAATTGCCTGCCGGCCCATTCATCCAATTCCTCTGCGGCGGCTTCATACGATTTGCCACGGCGGTATACTCGATCACTCGTGATTGCGTCAAAAGCATCGGCTACCGCAAAGATCCGCGCACATACGTCAATATCTTCACCACGCAGACCCAGGGGATAGCCGCTGCCGTCCCACTTTTCGTGATGCTGGGCGACTACTCGGGCAGCGCCTTTTAGAAACTCGATTCCGCGCAATATCTGTTGGCCGTGCAATGGATGCTCGCGCATGCGCTCCCACTCTTCTTCTGTCAGCTTTGCAGGCTTTCGCAGAATCGCATCCGGTACGCCGATCTTTCCAATGTCATGTAGCAATGAACCGAATTCCAGCGATGTCAGCTCTTCGCGATTCAGTCCGTACTCGCGACCCAGACGCAAACTGTAGCTAACCACGCGCTCCGAGTGTCCGTGTGTCTCGGAGTCTCTTGTCTCGAGCGCGGCAGTCAAAGCTTTCAAGGTTGAGCGATATGCCTCTTCCAATGAATCCAATGCATGATCCAATTCCGCAGTTCGCTGCTCAACCAATTCTTCCAGGTGATCTTCGTAGCGCTGCTTGGCAACAATCAGTTCGTAGTGTTCAAGCGCGCGCTTTACTACCGCTTCAACCTGACGGAGGTCAAACGGCTTCATCAAATAATCAAATGCACCGAGTCGCAGTGCACCTATCGCACTCTCGACCGTTTGCATTCCACTGATCATTACAACAACGGTGTCGGCCGACAGTTCCTTTACATGAGGAATCATTTCCAACCCGCTCATGCCGGGCATCGTGATATCGCTGATAACCAATTCGAAGGAGTTGTCGCGCAACGTAGAGAGAGCTTCTTCCGCCGAGGCAGCAACTGTGCATTCGTAATCGCAAGAGAGCAAGTCGGCAAGGATCTCCGTGATTTCTCGTTCGTCGTCGACGATGAGAATTCGGCATTTAAACCGTTCATGCGACATAGAGACTGTAGCTCCAGATTTTCCAGGCCTACCGGTGTTGCTGGGTTGGTAATGCCTAAGGTGGGAATAACCGCCAGGGCCCTTCGCCGAAGCGGCAAAACGGGCAATTGCATTCTACGATCTTTTTAACGCAAGTGGCAAACATGTTTTTACGCACAATTTGGGCCAATTTTTGCGGATTTTGCGGTTTCGGGTTGCCGGCGAGTCGCATTTAAGACTCAACCGGGTCTAAATCGTCGAACTGAGACCACCGGTTACCAGGTACCACGAATGCCCTGCCGTGAGTCGATGGAATGAAGAGATCAGAAGCGGACGCAGCTGATCTTAAGGAGGGGAGGTTGGGGTGAATCAGTATTGAAGACTTGAAAAATAATGAGCGTCGGGTCACGTTTGACGTCAAGGTTAACGGCCTCTATGATGACGTGACCCACCAAGCCGGAGTGGCGAAATTGGTATACGCACCAGACTCAAAATCTGGCGAGGTTCACTCCTCATGTCGGTTCGAGTCCGACCTCCGGCACCATCTGTCGATCTCGAATCTCAAATCTCAAAGCTCATTCTTAAATCTCAGATCTTAAATTCAGACTGCACTCGGCTTTGCCTCAAAAGTTGCATCTAGCTACTCACATCGCCACCTTATACAAATCCCTGCCCGCGTCTTTCACGATCAGCGTATCCTTGTCATCGCGCATTAGCTCGTAATCAAAACTTCGATAATCAATATACCCGAGATTAACTTGACGACACGTCTGCTCGTCTAATCCGGTCGCCATCGTGATTCGATATCGAGGAACTATTCGCCCGTGTTCGTCCAATCGCCCGGCGTAAGCGACGTGCGCGAGGTGGGCGGCGATACAAAGATTCTCGCGAAGCTCCTCGGAAACACCCAACATGTCGCGCACACTTTCCAGCGGAGCGTAGCCATACTTTTCAATCAACTCACCGTGCGTCTCTGAAATCTTTGTCAGATGGGGCGCGTAGATAATCAACTCGCCGCCATCTTCGATTACCGCACCCAGCTTGTAACTCGCCTTTCCGCCAACCCACAACTCATCATAATGCCAGTCCAGCAGCGCAACGACGCGTTTGTACTTTCGACCTGTATAGCGAATGTGAACCTGTCGACTCACCTGGACCGCTCGCCGAAAAGCTTCCCGCACGTCACCCGCAAACAAAGCGTGAGTAATCAAGCGACCATCGTTAGCACGTGAGACGACGCTGTTCAAAGAGATGATTCGTGCGTCGACAAAATCCGTGGCTGCTTCGATCAAATGGCGCGTTGGCGTTTCAGTTTCGCCGATGATGTTTTCGATCCCAGCCAGCGCTCCGAGCCAGTGGGTCGTGTGCGTTAGTTCTGGTCCAGCAACGCCGGGGAAAAAATACTTCGCTCCCCCGGCAAAGCCCGCGACTTCATGTGGCACCGTCGCGCCGAAAATGAGGATTGTGTCGTAAATGCCCGGCGCCAGCAGCTTATTCAAACTCACCGGAACAGCGTGTGTGATCAAGCCGTTGGTGATAGTGCTCACGGTCTCCGCACTGAGAGTTCCAATCGTTACCAATTCATCTGGCAAGTCCCAGCGGTGATCGAAGATTTGTCCACGGAAGGACCTTGTCTCTAACCCGAGTTTCCTAAGTTTTTGTGTCTCCGACATCGGCGGGTGCGTGCCTTGAGCAACCAACACGTCAAACTGTCGGACCTCTCGTGCACCGAGCACCTCTGCTGTATAGGGAAAGAGTAGATCTGTGTTGTCGTCGCGAGTCTTGTCGGGAACGATCGCAAGCACACGCTCGCCTGGAACAATTGGCTCCAGTGCTTGTTCGACGATTGCAGTGAGTTGTTGGTCGGTGAGATCGGATTGGGCGGAGCCCTCACCGACTACCGGGTATGGAAGGACTTCGGTTGACACTGGGTTGCGACTCGTACGAAATTCGTGGCACCTAACAAATCAGACCAGGAGCGCAGCGACAACAATGTTCGATAAACTTTAGTTTGTCGTCGACGCTCGGCGAGACTCAAGCTACATCGGGCGTCGACGCCTCGCTACTCATCGACAAACTAAAGTTTATCGAACATTGTTGTCGCCTCGCTCCCTATTCTGACCAGCTAGCTACAGAGAAACAGTTTGCTCAGCCCAGAACTGGAATTCTCTGTGCTTGTGTTCTTCAGCTTTGGCCTGCACGCCTCCGGCGACAGCAACAATGTGATCGAATACACGCTGGCCAACTTCATCGATACTCTCAGTGCCATCAATTACACCGCCCGCCGAAAGATCAAGATCATTGGACATTCGCTCGAATACTGGCGTATTCGAAGCAAGCTTAATAACCGGAGTAATCGCGTTACCGATGGTAGTACCGCGGCCAGTTGTGAACACGACCACCGTGGCTCCCGCGGCGACGAGTCCCGGCGTAGATTCCTGATCGTAACCTGGGCCTTGCATCAAATTCAGCCCGCGATTGCGTGGCGTTTCGGCGTATTCAACTACGCCTTCGACGCGTGTGCTACCAGCCTTTGCAATCGCACCGAGCGACTTGATTGTGATGTTTAGCAATCCCCCCGCCACGTTTCCAGGGCTGGGATTGTTGTTGAGCACCGCTCCGAACTTCGAAGCGTACTCTTTGTACCAATCGACCATTCGATAAACTGCACGGCCCGTCTCAACGTCCTTCGCCCGACATGCAAGCAAGTGTTCGGCACCACAGAACTCCGGAACTTCGGTTATCAGGACAGTGCCGCCAGATCGGACCAGTAAATCAGCCGCACGACCCAACGACGGATTTGCTGAGATACCTGAGAATCCGTCGGAGCCACCACACTTAACACCGAGAACCAGTTCACTCGCAGAACATTTTTCACGCGCTGTTTGGTTAACTTCAGGCAGCATCCTTTGAACTTCTTCGAGTCCGCGTTGAATCGCTGCCTGTGTGCCGCCTACTTCTTGTATTCCGATCTTAGCTACAGGTTTATCGAACGTCTTCTCGCGGTTGAGCAGATACTTTTCTACCTGTGAAAGATTCGTCTTCTCACAACCAAGATCGATCAATATCACCCCACCTACGTTCGGATGGTCAGCGTAGTTTGAAAGCGTGCGCAACATCACATCGATCGTCGAACCATCCTGACAACCGCAACCTTTGTTATGGGGAATCGCTACAATGCCGTCGACGTTTGGATACTTCTGTCGATTAAAGAACGTAAACTCAGCAATGATCGAAATCTGCGACGCCTCATGACTCGCACACATGCTCGTCGGGACAATGAGAACATAATTGCGCGTGCCGACACGCCCATCTGGCCGGCGAAATCCCATGAAGGTCGCGCGCTCGTTTTCAGGAATGTATGCAGGTACCGGCGTGTGCAGATTCTCTGGCAAATCCCGAATGATCGGCACCTCGTCCGTCATATTGTTGTGGCTGATCTGTTCGCCTCGCTCGATCCCCAGGGAGGTTCCAATTGGCTGCCCAAACTGCAACACAAACTGACCGGCAGGAATATCGCGGATCGCGAAGCGGTGACCGAGAGGCACATCGTTGCGAACCTGAAGCACTGAATCATCCGGCAGAACTATTTCGAGTCCGGCGGTCGTTGCGTTCTTCACAACCGCGACGTTGTCTTTTGGATCGACAATGATCGCGAAGTCACTTAGCAGGGCCGCTTGTGGGGTTTGAACCTTAAACATGTGTCACATAGTAGTGCCGGTTAAGTCTCCAGAACGTCTGCCAATATCAGCGACCTGACGTTTGGATGAAGACGCAACCATAATCCCGGGTTCTGATCCAACTGCGTTTGCCGCGTTGCGCCTTCTTCGGAAAGACGTGTGTTCCGCAGTTGGCGATAACTTTCGCGCTTGCCCGGCGCAGTGCTGGCATCAACGATCGACTGAACGATTCGGCGGGCACCAAGAATTGCCGCGGGACCCAACGTAAGTATGTTTTTGGCCGCGCGACACTCTGCTTCATCCGATTCCGTAACGAGTGTGCCACCCGCCTTGAATTTCTTGATGTGATGTTCGAGGATGCTTTCCGAGATCGGAATCAATCCTGCAACATCGCTGTAGTTCGCGCCCGAACCCGGTTTGATGTAAGCCAGGTGCGAGGCTCCGCCTGCTTCCGGCCCAAGGCCAAGGAAAAAAATATCGATACCACCGAGTGCCTCGAGCTTCTGGACGTACGCTGCAAGCTCCGCTTCAAGATCTTCAGCGTCTGTTTTCATGCAGGTGAAGCTCTTAACCTTGCGGAAAAACTTTTCACCTAACAAACGTTCAAAGTCGCGTACGAAGCTCAAGCCGTTGTCCATCCGGAGCGGCGCCAGCGCATCCTGGGTAAACACGTGCAGACGTCCGAGAAGAGAATCGTTCTCACCGCTAGCAGCAATCTGTCCGAGCTGTCGATGAAGTGCCTGCGCTCCACGGCCGCCCAAGAGAATAATGACGAGTGAACCGTCGTTAGCGTCGGCAGCCGCTTGAATTTCTTCCAACATCGCGCGTCCGACCGCGTCTTCTGACGGCAAAACTTCGTAGCTGAATTGATTGGTTGGAAGCCCGGCCAGATAGTCGAGATTTACTTCACCTCTCGATAACCATACGTTCTCACCCTCAGTTCGACGGTGGATATTCAGTGTGCTGGTGGCTGACATCAGATTCGTGTCGTTAAGAAGTATTCCCCTCGTTCGAAGCTGCAAAACCGAGCGGTCAAAAAACGCTATTAGCAAGGTCGACTGGTTTTACCAATCCTAAAAGGAAAGCATGACTTTAACATGCAGGCCAAAACTTAACAAGCCACATTTTCCCGTCCGGACGATCTGGATAAATCCCAGTAAGTACACGGCTTTTTGGGCTTGACGCTGACCAAGGCCAGGTGTTACACAGTATCCGCATTTTTTGGAAAGTGGTCTAACCTTTAGCCAACTATCTCCCTAACCACCGTAACGGCGCCAAGGTCTAAACAACCTTGACGCTTGAGGCGTGGTTTAGCTCGGATGGTAGGCTCCAGTTTTGTCAAACCTGAAGACTCGAAGGCGTATTTCATGACCTATTCCCGCTTGGAACTGAATGGCAAAGTGGCAGTGGTTATTGGCGGCACTTCCGGCATCGGACGAGCGATCGCGCATGGACTGGCGGAAGCTGGCGCTGATGTGATTCCGACCTCAAGACGAGCAGACCAGGTCGACATTGCTGCTCGTGAAATCGAAGACCGTGGTCGTCGTTCACTGCGCGTAACTTCAGACGTTTTAGATCGCGCGTCGCTCGAGAAGTTGCTGAACGAAGTCGTAAATGCCTTTGGCAAAGTCGATGTGTTGGTGAATTCTGCGGGCCGCACGAAGCGCGCGCCAACCGTAGATTTCACTGAGGATGATTGGAACTCAATCTTCGACACAAATCTCACAGGCACTCTCCGCACTTGTCAGATCTTTGGCCGGCACATGCTCGAAAGAGAGTCGGGCAGCATCATCAACATCGCTTCCCTTTCGACTTTTGTCGCGTTGTTTGAAGTCGCCGCGTATTCGGCTAGTAAAGCGGCAGTCGCTTCACTCACTAAGTCGTTAGCTATCGAATGGGGCGCACGTGGAGTGCGAGTGAATGCAATCGCGCCCGGCGTATTTCGTACAGCTTTGAATCAAAAGCTACTTGACGAAACAGAACGCGGTCGCGAGTTTCTCTTACGCACACCCATGCGTCGCTTTGGCAACGTCGACGAACTAGCCGGTGCAGCGATCTTCTTAGCCTCCGACGCTGCGAGTTTTGTTAACGGAGAAATACTTGCCGTCGATGGTGGATTCTTGGCGAGCGGAGTTAATCAGTAGATTCCAGGAGCGCAAACACATGAATGATGCGACTGAGTTGGCACGCGGAAGCACACCGGACTCTAACGCCGGTCCAGTGGCCCAGGGAACAGCGCACGCAGCGGTTGCAGCTCAGCAAACCTTGGGCGAGCGAATCGGTCGTTATCGTTGGGTGATCTGCGGCCTGTTGTTTTTCGCCACGACGGTCAACTACGTAGATCGCCAGGTCCTCGGAATACTCTCGAAAGATCTAAAGGCCGCCATTGGCTGGACAGAAGTCGACTACGGAAATATCGTTGCGGCCTTCAACGCCGCGTATGCGTTCGGTCTTTTGCTTGCCGGACGATTGATGGACAAAGTCGGCACCCGAGTCGGTTATGCAGTGGCGATTATTTGGTGGAGTTTGGCGGCAATGGGCCATGCACTTGCTCGCACGCCATTCGGCTTCGGCGTCGCACGCGCATCTTTAGGAATAGGTGAAGCGGGCAACTTCCCTGCTGCAATCAAAACTGTCGCGGAATGGTTTCCGAAGAAGGAGCGAGCATTCGCGACGGGAATCTTCAACGCAGGCTCTAACGTCGGCGCTATCGTCGCGCCTTTATCAGTTCCCTGGATTGCCACACATTTGGGATGGCAATGGGCGTTTATCCTGACAGGCGCGATCGGACTCTTGTGGTTAGTGTTTTGGCTTCCGCTCTACAACCGACCCGAGAGACATCCCAAAGTTACGAAAGCTGAGCTCGCGCATATTCAATCCGATCCACCGGATCCACCCGCTAAAAAAGTGCCGTGGGTTATGTTGATACCGCATCGGCAAACGTCGGCATTCGCAATCGGCAAATATCTCACTGATCCCATCTGGTGGTTTTATCTTTACTGGATTCCAAACTTTCTTCGCGACAATCATGGTCTGGATCTAACTACGATCGGCTTGCCGTTGGTCCTGATCTATTTGATCGCCGACGTCGGCAGCATTGGCGGTGGATGGCTTTCGTCGACGTTCATAAAAAGGGGTTGGACCATCAACCGCGCACGCAAAACAGCGATGCTCATCTGCGCGGTTGCTGTTACACCCATTGTTTTCGTGTCAAACGTGAAGAATCTTTGGGTCGCAGTTGGTCTAATCGGACTTGCGGCGGCTGCACATCAGGGTTGGTCGTGTAATCTATTCACTACAACCTCCGATATGTTTCCGCGGCGCGCCGTCGGCTCTGTTGTCGGGATTGGTGGAATGGCAGGCGCGCTTGGCGGCGCAACGATGGCTGTCGCGACGGGCGTCATCCTGCAGAGCACCGGGCAGAACTACACGATTGTATTCATGATTGCCGGTACTGCTTACCTCGTGGCCTTGCTCGTCATTCACTTACTAGCGCCGCGACTGGATCCCGTTCCTGACGTCGAGGTCGTTCCAGCCGGAGTTTATTCTCCCGGCACGTTTGTGGGCTTCGGATTTGTCGGTCTGATCTTGGGTTCGTTCGTTGGCTGGTGTACGGGATTGATTTCGCGAGTCACCGGCCAGGTGCTTTTCGAATACATGATGTTTGGCGGACTGATCGGCATCGGTGTTGGTATCGTGGTCGGATTGCTACTTGCAACGATGAAATTCGGTTCTCGCAAGCCGGCATAAAATGTTTCCATGACAGAATTGACTATCAAAGACAGACAACAGTGTCGCTGGGACATAGTGTCGTTGGGAGAAGTTATGCTCCGGCTCGATCCGGGCGACGGACGAGTTCACACAACGCGGACCTTTCAAGTTTGGGAGGGCGGCGGTGAATACAACGTAGCTCGCGGTCTCAAGCGTTGCTTCGGACTGGAAGCAACCATCGTCAGTGCGTTTGCCGACAATGCCGTCGGGCGTCTCGTGCAGGATTTGATCTACCAGGGCGGCGTGGATCAGTCGCACGTCAAGTGGGTGAAGTTCGATGGTGTTGGCCGCACAGTGCGGAACGGTTTGAATTTCACCGAACGTGGATTTGGCGTACGGGCCGCCGCTGGCTGTTCGGATCGCGGCCATACCGCGATCTCACAATTGAAAGCGGGCGAAATTGATTGGGAACGGATCTTCGCTGCTGAAGGCGCGCGATGGCTTCACACGGGTGGGATCTTCTGCGCGCTATCGGAAACGACACCCGGTGTTGCGCGCGAAGCGATGGAGGCGGCGCGCGAACACGGCGCGATCGTTTCTTACGATCTAAATTATCGCGACTCATTGTGGCGATCGATCGGCGGCCGCGAAAGAGCCGTAGCAGTGAACCGTGAATTAGCGCCACTCGTGGACGTAATGATCGGCAATGAGGAAGATTTCACTGCCGCGCTCGGCTTTGAAGTCGAAGGAGCAGACGAAGATCTGTCAAAGTTGGATGTTCGTAACTTTCGCAAGATGATCGAGAAAGCCGTTGGGGAGTTTCCTAACTTCAAAGTTGTTGCGACAACTCTGCGAAATGCGAAAACGGCGAGCATCAACGACTGGGGAGCAATTTGTTACGCCAACGGTGAATTTTATGAAGCGCCAGTACGTGAGGATCTCGAGATCTTTGATCGCGTAGGCGGAGGCGATTCGTTTGCGTCAGGATTGATTTATGGATTCTTGACTGGGCGTGGACCACAGTGGGCAGTGGAATGCGGCGCGGCACACGGAGCACTCGCAATGACGACGCCTGGCGATACAACCATGGCAACACTCGCTGAAGTGGAACGAGTGATGAAACGCGGAACAGCGAGAGTGGACCGATGATGTTCGATGCTCAACACAGTGGGACACGGTCAGTACCGTCCGCGGTAGCGGATGGGTGCGGAAGCGCACGCGTAGTTGGACAGTTACAGACCGTGCAGTTCCACACTTCGTTGCCGACCTAGCTTCGCACCCATCCGCTACCGCGGACGGTACTGACTGCGTGCCACAGTGTTGAGTCGTATCAAACCCAGCCGACAAACTGAAGTTTATCGAACTTAAGATGAACAAAACTGAAGTCATCAAAACAATCAAAGACATCGGCATCGTTCCAGTTGTGCGTGCGACAACTGCCGATGAAGCGATGCGCGCGATTGATGCGATTCGCGCGGGCGGTATTTCAGTTCTGGAAATTACGATGACGGTGCCTGGAGCGGTCGCGGTGATCGAGGAGGTGTCGAAACGTTATTCTTCGGAAGCACTCGTCGGTGCAGGCACAGTGCTCGATCCGGAAACAGCCAGCGACTGCATCTCGGCGGGTGCACGTTTTATCGTTAGCCCTGCCCTCAATGTCGACACTATTGCGCGGTGCCGCCAAGCTGACGTTGCCGTGATGCCGGGATCATTGACTCCAACGGAGGTTGTACAAGCATGGAATGCTGGCGCTGATCTGGTGAAAGTATTTCCGGCAGGAGCAGTCGGCGGTGCAAGTTACATCAAA
>DATIBJ010000049.1:0-14838 GCA_035457565.1 Pyrinomonadaceae bacterium
CAGAAGCAACAACGTCAGGGTAAGAATCGTCGCGCGCGAGTCACCACATCGCTGAGAAGTGAGGACCCGATTTCCCGATAGAGTTAAAGGAGTTGCCATGAGAAGAATCTTAATCGCATTCACTGCCATCCTCCTCATTAGTTTTATCATCAGAGCCCAGCCGCGCAACCGCGATTGCAACCCTATAGGTGTACCGGCCGCGTGCGACGAGCAGTCACGAGCCGTTCAGGCGCTCGAAACCAGGATTGCCCACCTACAACAACAATTGAACGACTCACCCGGTGATAAGCCGCAATTGCTGCGGACGATCACCCGTCTTAACGCTGATCTCGACACTGCTAAAGCAGATTTGCGCCGCTGCGTTCGCGAAGAAGGGCCGCCGGAAGCCGCATTACAGCCGAGTACTTTAGTTGCGCACGTTGTGGGAACGGCAAGTCTTGAAACGACACATAGTAAGGCCCGCGGACCTTTCCCTGTCGATCTCGATATTGATGTCCGGTTTTCGCGCAATCGCTGCGAGATTGTCGTTACCCGATTTCCGACCATTACGACCAAGACAGATGAGATTGCTCTTCTCGGCAGGCGCGTCACCATCGAGGTCACACAGAACAGAGCTGGTACAGGGGTGTTTCATCCGATCTCCAGGCAGATGAGCATTACGATGAACCTCCACTTTTTGTACAAGACGGGCTACGCGGATCCGGACGACGTTACCTTTCATTTGAGCACTGAAGGCAGCGTTACTCGTAGGGATGGCACTGTTGAAACCGGATCAGCGCTCGATGATGAGGGCAACATTAAGTTGGTGGGTTCCGGCAAATTCGTGCATGGTTTTCTCGCGGAATCGGCCGGAAGACTGGTAATCAGCGCGAGGCTGTCGGAGCGTCCATGATGGCGCGGCGACGCAAAAAGGGAATGAAGAGGAGAATAAGTCAATCATTGCCGGGTCCGTTAATTCTAGGCGGGATTCTGTCAGTCGGGACGGTCCCGCGATCCGGGGACTCAGAAACAAGCGCACGACCGGCTGCAATCATTCCCGATCGAAAAGAGCGATTCATCGCGGCGGTCGACTGGTCAGTTGCCAGAACTCCGGAATTTGTCTGGCCTTTCGAGTCGATGAAGCCCGCGCCTTATGAGTCTGTACGAATGGTAGTCGAGTCGATGCCCTGGAGTGTGATTGGCGGTCGAAAAGACAGGGCGGCAGAGCCACTAGTCGCTTCCCGCCACCTGAGAATCAATGGCCGGTTACAAAAACCCATCCGTGTAATTCGTTCGACGAGCAATCAGCAGGAGCAACAAGAGTTCATGGTCAAACTGGACCAAGGCCGACTGCGACTGAAATTAGTTGTTCCCGCCGGAACAATATTCGATCGAAGGCACGCCATGGTGAAAGTGAAACTCTACGAAGTTTGAGACGCGACGACCACAATGTGACGTCGGTAGCAGAGGATGTCTCCATGGCCGCATTGGGAGCAGCGACCACGGTGGACGGTTTATCTTCAGCTCCCGGAAGGATCGACAATTAGTATCACACGAAGAGTATTTGTTCTGATTCTGGGGTTTTTGGCCCGTTGGTCACCCGTGCTTGGCCTTACGATCCGTGGAAGGTACGTTCTTTGTTTGCAATAGTGGTGAGCCGAGCAGGACTCGAACCTGCGACCCACTGGTTAAAAGCCAGTTGCTCTACCGACTGAGCTATCGGCCCACATGATTGAGGTTGGGAGGCATTGTAGCGAAAGCTGACCGAACTGCAAAATGTGGCTTTGTGCTAGTGCTTTGTTCTTGGTGCTTTGCTTTGTTTTCGTCGCGATGATCACTCGCAATTCGAACGTCTTGACTCCGGTAGGAGTCGAATGTTTATAGCGCATGCAACAGAAAGACCTCCGGCGCAGTTAAGAGGAGCGGACTCGAACTTGACTATTACCATTCAATCAACCCTTCAACCAACCACCCAACGCTGAGTCGTGCACAACGATTGTTTGTGTGCGCTCGGGGCCAGTCGAGACCAAGCCAATCTCAACGCCGATTTGTTCGGAGAGAAAGTCAACGTAGACTCTTGCTTCGGTCGGCAGTTCACCCATCTGAGTCATTCCCAACGTCGACTTACGCCAGCCGGGGAGCTTCGCATAAATGGGTTCTGCCTTTCGGAGATCCTGAGAAACTGCCGGCAGCGATTCGCAAACTTTTCCGTTCAACTTGTAACCCGTGCACACCTTGATCTCATCAAGCGTGTCGAGCACATCGAGCTTTGTTAAGGCCACTGACGTGAAGCCATTGATCTCTGCCGCATAACGTGTCGCAAAGGCGTCGAACCAGCCGCAACGTCTTGGACGACCGGTTGATGCACCGTACTCGCGACCGCGTTCGCGAATCATCTGGCCCAACTCTGCCTCGCCCTCGAGCATCTCCGTTGGGAATGGACCTTCGCCCACGCGCGTCGTGTAGGTGCGAACAATGCCGAGCACTCCGGTTAATCGATTTGGCGCCAGTCCTGTACCGATGATCGCCCCGCCGGCGATAGTGTTGGAAGAGGTTACGAATGGATAAGTGCCATGATCGACATCCAACAATGTTGCTTGGGCGCCTTCGAGGAGGATTGAGCGACCTTCACTAGCGGCGATGTTCAGGAAGTGTGTTGTGTCGGCGATGAACGGTGCTAGACGCTCCGTCAGGGCAGACATCTCTTTGAAGATCGCTTCGGCACCCAACGGTTCGCCGCCGTAAGCCTCGATGATTCGATTAGCATCTTCGAGATTTCGATCGATACGCGACTTTAGAACATCAGGAACAAGAGCGTCGGCAGTCCTGATTCCACGGCGTCCCGCTTTGTCTTCATAAGCGGGCCCGATGCCGCGCAGCGTTGTTCCGACTTTTTCGTTGCCGAGTCGCTCTTCACTCGTGTGGTCCAGCGCGCGATGATAGGGAAGAATCAGATGTGCGCGTGAACTAATCTTCACGCGCTCGGGAGAGACTTCGATCCCTTGCTCGGTTAATCGATCCGCTTCGACAAAGAAGGCTTTGGGATCGATCACCATCCCGTTTCCGAGGACGCATGTCTTACCACGATGAACGATACCTGATGGCAGAAGATGAAGTACGAATGATTGATCGCCAACTTGAACCGAGTGCCCGGCATTGTGGCCGCCTTGATAGCGGACGACTATCTCAAACTTCTCGGCGAGCAGATCGACGATCTTGCCCTTTCCTTCATCGCCCCACTGGGCGCCTATGACTGCGATGACTTTTGCCATTAATCGTCTTCTTGTCTGATTGCTTATAGAACTTTGTGCTTAGTTTTTAGCTCTTAGTTCGTTGTAGCTTTGCGTCAAAAGTCGATTTCGTTCGTAATAATTTTCGTGCTTAGTTCGTGTGGTTTCGTGGATCGTTCCGTTGTCCAGAAAAACAAGGACGATCCACGAAGTCACACGAAGCAACACGAACCAAAATACTTCCGACTCGAGCTAGATGTGACTCTTGAGGCAAAGCCGTTCAACTATCGCGGCGTGCTCACGACTCTAACACGTGTTGATATAGCTCAACGTACTTCTTCGCCGCTGCCGTCCACGAATTGTCCACCTGCATTCCATTCAGCTGGATCTTCTTCCATGCTTCGGGCCGGCCGTAAAAGTAAAGGGCGTGCCGGATTTTTTCAAGCAAGGCGCCAGCTTCATAAGGCCCAAACTTGAAGCCTGTTCCCGTTCCATCGTTGGGATTGTATTCCTGCACCGTGTCTTCCAAACCGCCAGTAGCGCGAACGATCGGAACAGTGCCATAACGCATGCTGTACATTTGATTGAGCCCGCACGGCTCATAACGAGACGGCATCAAAAACATGTCAGCGCCTGCCTCGATCTGATGGGCCAACGGTTCGCCTGCATAGCCTTTGTAGATGCCAACCTGTTTCGGTGCCCGATCATGCCACCGCTGCAAAAAATTTTCATACTCCCGAGCGCCGGCGCCCAGTGCGATAAAGAACGCTCCCGTTTGCAGGATCGCGCCTGACAACTGGGTGATCAGGTCATAACCTTTCTGACTAACCAGCCTCGAAATGATCGCCAGTATCGGACGATCCACATCTTGAGGCAGAGCAAAGCGTCGCAGTAGATCGATCTTGCACTCGCGTTTGCCGGAAAGATCTTTGGTTGAAAAGGTGGCCGCGATGTGTGGATCAGTTTCTGAATTCCAAACGTCGTAGTCGACCCCATTTGTGATTCCGACGAGCCGTGCAGCGCGCGCTCGCAGCAGCCAATCGAGACCGTGACCCTGTTTCGGCGTTTGGATTTCGCGCGCGTAAGTCGGACTGACGGTCGACAACCAATCGGCCGCAATGATGCCCGCCTTCAAAGCGGAGGCTGTGCGGCCCAATGTAAAATCGTCGCGATCAGGCGGATCTCCAAAACCAAGCCACCACAAATCACCGGCATCAAACAGACCCTGATAGCCTACGTTGTGCAACGACAAAGCACTTTTCGTTTTGCGAAAGAACTCTTCGTAACGCTTGCGTGCGCGCAGTTCCATCAGGGCGAAACCGCAGGGCCAATCGTTGCCGTGAACAATGTCGGGCTGCCAGTCGAGATGTTTCAGAAGAGCTAGCGCTGCACGCGAAAAAAAAGCGAAGCGGATATGATCGTCGTTGTGGCCATAGATGCCCTCGCGCGCGAAAAACTCGGGAGCTTCAATCAGATACGCAGGAGCGCCGGCGGCGTCGCTTTGCCATGCGCGCGTCAAACGAATCTTGCCACGCCATTCAACGCGAATGTCTTCGATCGCGCGCCCGTTTACAAGCTTCCGATCGATCTGATCATAGAGTGGAAGTATGAGACGGGCGTCGACGTCGTGTTCGCGGAGTGCTTTTGGCAGCGCACCTGACACATCCGCAAGTCCGCCAGTTTTGGCAAACGGAAATGCTTCGGATGTGAGTAGCGCGACACGCATCTTTTGAAGGATGAAGGATGAGGGATGAAGGATGAGGGATCAAGGTTCATGATAAAGGCGAAAGGATGAAAGTCTTCGTCTCCATCCCTTCGCCTTAGCTTTTATTAGCGAACCGATGAAGGACGAACTTTCATCCTTCATCCTTCATCCCTCATCTTTGCCTTTAGCTTTGCATCGATGCAAGGAACTCGGCATTGGACTTGGTCTTCTCCAGTCTCTCCAGCACTACTTCCATCTGCTCAACCGGGGACAGCGGATTCAACACGCGTCGCATGACCCAGATACGATTCAAGTCTTCCTTGCTGATCAGGAGCTCTTCCTTGCGGGTTCCAGAACGCTGCAAGTCGATCGCTGGGAACAGTCGTTTATCACTCAGCCGCCTATCGAGGTGGATTTCAGAGTTGCCGGTGCCTTTGAACTCTTCAAAGATTACGTCGTCCATTCGCGAGCCGGTGTCGATCAGCGCGGTTGCGATAATCGTCAGTGAACCACCTTCTTCAATGTTTCTCGCCGCGCCAAAGAATCGCTTCGGTCGTTGCAATGCGTTCGAGTCGATACCGCCCGAGAGGATTTTACCGCTCGGAGGCACGACCGCGTTGTGTGCACGTGCAAGTCGCGTGATGGAGTCGAGCAGTATCACGACGTCGCGCTTGTGTTCGACGAGACGTTTTGCCTTCTCGATAACCATGTCTGCAACCTGGACGTGCCGGGTCGGCGGTTCATCGAATGTCGACGAGATTACCTCGCCATTAACGGACCGCTGCATGTCCGTCACTTCTTCCGGTCGCTCGTCAATTAGCAGAACGATCAGCGTGACTTCCGGGTGATTCTGGGTAACCGAGTTCGCAATCGTTTGCAGAAGCATCGTCTTACCAGTTCTCGGTGGGGCAACAATCAATCCGCGCTGGCCTTTGCCCAGCGGCGTTACCAGATCGATAACGCGTGCCGACAAGTTCTCGCTTGTCGTCTCCATCTTCAATTGTTCTTCCGGATAGAGTGGCGTGAGATTGTCGAAGAAAACCTTCTCGCGTGCCTGATCCGGGGATTCAAAGTTGATCGCTTCAACTTTGATCAGCGCGAAGTATCGTTCACCTTCTTTTGGCGGACGAATCTGGCCGCTCACTGTGTCGCCGGTACGCAAGTCGAATTTGCGGATTTGTGAAGGCGACACATAGATATCGTCGGGCCCGGGAAGATAGTTGTACTCAGGCGCGCGCAGAAAACCGAAACCATCCGGGAGTGTTTCTAAAACGCCCTCAGAAAAAATGAGGCCGCTTTTTTCGGTTTGTGCCGCCAGCACTTTGAAGATGAGCTCCTGCTTACGCATGCCGGTGGCGCCAGGAACATCCATGCTCTTGGCGATTTGCGTTAGCTTGGAGATCGACATCTCCTTAAGGTCAGCAAGGTTATGGAAGCCTTCGTTTTTCTCTCTTCCATCCCGGCCTTCGCGTTCGGGAGCTTCAGCGGTGGCTACAGTGGAGCCGCCATCTTCTCCGTTGCCGTCTGAGTTCGCGCTCGATGCGCGTGAACGTGTTCGTTGTGACATGATCGTGTTCTCTAGATTCTCAAGTCGCAATCGGGGTGCGACTTTGTTGCTTGTTAACGAGTTCTCAAGTGTAACTGGGCTATCGGAAGTGAATGATTGTGCGGTGGAGCGATGTACGTGGAGCGCGAGATGTTCCCACTCATTCGCGAGGCAAAACAAATCTCCTCCACAGGTTCTAGCAAGGCTATCTCAACTTTACGTGTTTAAAATTCTGCATCGTAGGATGCCACTGATTAAGCGGGCGTGGCCCAAAAGATCAAATTGAAAAAGGGGGCTTTTGAGTTGTTCCGGAATTTCCGTTAAGGATACTAACTAATCCTGGAAATGCAAACCTGAAATCCGGTTGAATGTCACGCAATTGCGCTATTTATCGCACGCCAAAGTTCGTCACGGCCCTGCCCGGTTTTCGCTGAGTAAGCCACAACCTGATCGTCGTCGAGCACGCGTGTAATGTGCTCCAGGCTTTTCCGCAATTCGTTGTTCGACAGCTTGTCGGATTTTGTGGCTACTACTAAGTGTGGCTTAGCGCTTTGCTTAAGCCACTCGTGAAGCTGCAAATCCTGTTTTGTGGGTTCGTGGCGCGAATCTACGAGGTGAATTGATAGCACAAGCTGCTGCCGCTTTGCAAGAAAGCCAGTTACCATCTCTCCCCAAGTGGATTTTATATCCTTCGGTACGCGCGCGTACCCAAATCCCGGGAGATCAACGAAGCGAAACGCGTCGTTGATCGTAAAGAAGTTCAAAGATTGAGTGCGCCCCGGTGTCGAAGATGTTCGGGCAAGGTTCCTGACACCGAGGAGCGAATTGATCACACTAGACTTACCAACGTTCGAGCGACCGAGAAACGCAATCTCGCGTCGGGAATCACGCGGCCAATCCGATTCTTTGAAAGCGCTCTTTAAAAACTCCGCGCTTGCGACTTTCATGCGCAGCAGTTAAGCGCTAGCGGCTGCCGCTTTCGCTGCGGCCCGCATTTGCGCCATTTCGATGAGCTTTTGAATTCGTTCGCGGACGAACTTCAATCGTTCTTCGATGTTAGGCATCTCCTTCACCAGCTTTTCCAGATGCACTAAAAACTGTGGATTGCCTTGCGCGCGGAGGCCTGCGAGAAACGGCTCCAGCTTTGCATAGATGAACACGTGTTCGCCGTTAGCATCGTTGAACATTTGCGCGTCAATCGCGCCATTGTTGACCAGCGATGCAGCCATGTCCCAGTAAGAAGTGACCATCCGGTAGTAAGCGCTCTTATCACTGGTTAACACGTCGATAAAGTCGTCAGTCGACTTCGGATTGAACGTGAAGAACCAACTCCGGGCCTCGCGCATGACAGACTCACGGCGCAGTTCGTAGAGTTTTAGGATCAGATCAGCTTCAGCTTGTTTGCTCATTAAGGCGTCTCCTGTTTTGGTGAATACAAGGGGCAAAAGCAGCAGCAGGCAGGAACAGCAGTTAGTTTTACTGCTCCTGCTTACTGCTCCTTAGAATGCGGGCTGGTTAACTTAACTTGTCTGGATTCCTTGCGAAGGCTGCTCGGTATTCCACAGAGGCGGACGCTCATCGGGGGCTTCCGCTGTTGGGCAGCTGTCTTCCAGTGCCAGCGTTAACACGTCGTCAATCGTTTCGACGAGATTGATGCAGAGCGCGCTGAGCACCTCTTCAGGTACTTCAGGCAGATCCTTTTCGTTGTCCTTCGGCAGTAGGATTGTCCCAATACCAAATCGATGCGCGGCGAGGAGCTTCTCTTTGACGCCACCAATCGGTAGCACTTTCCCGCGCAGCGTGATTTCGCCAGTCATCGCAACATCCTTCCGAACCGGGGCGTGCGCAAGAGCCGACGCCATAGCGGTCGCCATCGTGATGCCGGCCGATGGTCCATCTTTAGGAATCGCGCCTTCTGGAATGTGGATATGCAGATCGCGTTTGCGAATAAAATCAAGACTCATTCCCAAACGTTCCGCGCGCGCTTTAATACAGGTCAAAGCTGCCTGCGCAGATTCCTGCATCACTTCACCCAGCTTGCCGGTAAGCGTCACTCCGCCGCGACCCTTCACAAGCGTTGCTTCTATCTGCAATACCTCGCCGCCGACTTCGGTCCAGGCGAGTCCGGTCGCTAAACCGATTTCGCTGTGCGCTGCCACACCCTGTTGACGGAATTTGATCGGGCCTAACATTTCCTGAACGCGAGGGCTGTCGACAACATCCTTTGTGGTTTCGGTTGGCTGCTCCGAAACGAATTTGCGCGCGAGTTTGCGGCAGCACGAGCCGATCTCTCGTTCGAGGTTTCGCACTCCAGCCTCACGTGTGTAGTGACGGATGATTTCGAGAATACCTTCGTCGGTGAAATCGATCTGTTCACTTTTCAACCCATTACCGTCAGCTTGTTTCGGTACCAGGTGACGCTTAGCAATCTCGAGCTTCTCACGCTCGGTATAGCCGGAGAGTCTTAAGATCTCAAGACGGTCCTGCAACGCGGGCGGAATCGTATGCAGCACGTTCGCGGTCGCAATGAAGAAGACTTTTGAGAGATCGTATTCAACATCGAGATAATGATCCTGGAAAGTGTGATTCTGTTCCGGGTCCAAAACTTCGAGTAGTGCGGCACTCGGGTCGCCACGAAAATCGGCCCCGAGCTTGTCGACCTCGTCGAGCAGGACCACCGGGTTAATGGTTCCCGCCTTCTTCATCATCTGAATGATCTGACCCGGAAGAGCGCCGATGTAGGTGCGACGATGTCCGCGAATCTCAGCTTCGTCGCGCACGCCGCCGAGCGAGAGACGCACAAACTTTCGTCCGGTTGCGCGAGCGATCGATTTGCCAAGGCTCGTCTTGCCAACTCCCGGAGGTCCAACGAAGCAGAGGATTGATCCTTTCGGATTTTTGACGAGCTGTCTGACCGCGAGGTATTCGAGGATGCGCTCTTTGATCTTCTCGAGTCCGTAATGATCTTCGTTCAGAACCTCTTCGGCTTTCACGAGGTCCTTGATCTCTTTTGACTTCTGTTTCCACGGTACGCTGATTAGCCAGTCGATATAGGTTCTGGAAACTGTTCCTTCAGCGGACATCGGAGGCATGGCTTCCAAACGATGCAACTCTTGCATCGCCTTTTCCTTTGCCTCGTCCGTCATGCCGGCTTCTTCGATCTTCTTCTTCAGATCTTCGAGCTCAGCCTTTTCGTCTTTACGACCGAGTTCCTTGTGAATCGCTTTGATCTGCTCGTTCAGGTAGTACTCTTTTTGCGCCTTTTCCATCTGGCGCTTCACACGAGTCTGAATCGTGCGGTCGAGTTGCCGTTTTTCGATCTCTGTTTCGAGCAGTTCGATAAGTCGCTGCAGGCGAGCCTGCGTTGAAAAGATTTCCAGGAGTCCTTGCTTATCTTCGACAGAAACTCTTAGTTGTGACGCGAGCGCATCCGCAAGATGTGATGGTTCCTGATTGCGCAGCGCAGTTTGCAGTGCGTCAGTCTGCGTGTCGGGCGCAAGTCGCAAGTGCTGCTCGACGAGCTGGCCGACTTTTTGAATCAGCGCATCGAGACGTGTGCCTTCTTCGTTAACAACTGGTGCGCGTCGTACGAGAGCCATGAAAGCTCCATCAGTATTCTCGACGCGGACTGTGGTTGCGCGCTCACGTCCTTCAACGACGACCTTGATCTGACCGTTCTCCTGTTTCTGTGATTGCAGGATCCGCCCTAACGTACCGACGCCGTAAATCTGTTCGGGTGTCGGTTCGTCAACCGTCGCATCGTGCTGGGTCGCGAGAAAGATTGTTCGGTCAGTTGCTAGTGCCTGCTCAAGCGCACGCACAGAACCGGAGCGACCGATTTTGAAAGCGACTTTGGTAAAAGGAAAGATAACGACGTCACGTATCGGCACCATCGGATACCAGGCAACATCGTTGGGGGTTCGGTCGGAGTATTCTTCCATGGTATGAATTACTGTGTTTCTGGGCTCTCTGCAACAAAGGCGAGCCGCTCAAAAGCCGTCTCGCCTTACTTAAAAGATGACCAATTGTAAATCATTTCCCGTGGGCGCGCTACTTTCGTTCCGGAACACCTGTGAGCGCGTGTTTAGGCGGCCGCGCCGTCAATTCCAGTCAGTCCTTCTCCAGGGATTGCCCGGCGGCGTTCGACCATTTCACTGGTGATCACGAACTCTTTTACGCGTTTTTGCGAGGGCAGAGTGTACATGGAGTCGAGCAACAGCTCTTCGAGGATCATCATTAGTCCGCGCGCGCCGACTTTTCGTTCAACTGCCTGACGCGCAACAGCTTTCAGGGCGTCCTCGGTGAATTTTAGTTTGACGTTATCGAAGTCAAACTTCTTCTGATACTGCTTAACGAGTGCATTCTTCGGTTCGGTGAGAATCTTGATCAAGGCGCCTTCATCGAGTTCATGCAGGACGCCGCACACAGGCAGACGACCGACGAACTCCGGAATCAAACCGAAGCGAATGAGATCTTCCGGCTGCACTTGAGCGAGCGCTTCAGCATGCCGGTGTGCGCCTGTCTTCACCTCAGCGTGGAAGCCGAGTGACTTGTTGCGCAAACGACGTTCGATAACTTTCTCCAGTCCGACGAATGCGCCGCCACAAACGAAGAGAATGTTCGTTGTATCGACCGGGAAGAATTCCTGGTGCGGATGTTTGCGTCCACCTTGTGGTGGCACGTTGGCCACGGTGCCTTCGAGGATCTTCAGTAGCGCCTGTTGCACACCTTCGCCCGACACGTCGCGTGTGATCGAGGGGTTCTCATCTTTGCGACAAATCTTGTCGACTTCGTCGATGTAAATAATTCCTTGCTGTGCACGTTCGACATCGCCGTTGGCTGCCTGAAGTAATTTAAGAATGATGTTCTCAACGTCTTCACCGACGTAGCCAGCTTCTGTGAGTGTTGTAGCGTCGACGATAGTGAACGGAACGCTCAGCATCCGCGCGAGCGTCTGTGCAAGCAACGTCTTGCCGGTTCCGGTAGGGCCGATGAGAAGAATGTTTGCTTTCTGAATCTCGACGTCACTCCGGCGGCGGCCTAATTCGATTCGCTTGTAGTGTTGATAAACAGCTACGGCCAGGCGTTTCTTGGTTTCCTCCTGGCCGATTACATATTCATCTAGAAAACTTTTGATCTCGCCCGGCTTGGGCAATGGTGGACGAGTAGCTACTGACTCAGCCTGCTGATCGTCAGTAATAATCTCGTTACAGATGTCGATGCACTCATTACAGATGTAGACCGTTGGTCCCGCAATGAGTTTCTTAACTTCATTTTGCGACTTCCCGCAGAAGGAACATCGCAACGTGTCGTCAGTTCGTCTCACCATAGTTTGTAGGAGAGCTCCTTAAGAAGGGGCGAAGGACCGAATTAAGTTGCGCAATCCTGACGATGGACATCCGCGGCATTACTCCCGGTGCGCGATGACCTCGTCTATTAAACCATATTCCTTAGCCTGCATGGCAGACATTATTTTGTCGCGTTCAACATCACGTTCGACGGTGTCGTACGACTGACCTGTATGTTTAGCAATTATCTGCGACGTCAATTCGCGCATTCGCAGGATTTCCTCTGCCTGAATGCGGATGTCTGTGGCCTGGCCTTGAGAACCGCCTGAGGGCTGGTGAATGAGAATTCGGGAATTTGGGAGGGCGAATCGTTTTCCTTTTGCGCCGGCCGCGAGCAGCAATGCTCCCATCGAGGCGCACTGGCCGACACAAATAGTTGTCACGTCCGGACGAATAAACTGCATGGTGTCGTAGATCGCCATGCCTGCTGTGATCGAGCCACCGGGTGAGTTGATATAGAGATTGATGTCTTTCTCTGGATCCTCGGCCTCGAGGAAGAGCAATTGAGCTACGATCAGGTTCGCTATCTGATCATCGATCGGCGTGCCAAGAAAAATGATGTTGTCTTTTAGAAGGCGGGAGTAAATGTCGAAGGCGCGCTCGCCTCTCGACGTCTGCTCGACGACCATCGGAACTAAAGCCATAAATGCGAAAACCTCGTTAGGGGATAAATATTGATGATTGATGATTGTAGATTGACGATTAAAGCTTTGCCTCTCGTGTGTTCAATCATCAATCAACAATCATCAATAGTTCAAAGAGCGCGTTACTCATTCTCGCTCTTTTCTTCGTCGGTCCACTCTTCTTCTTTCACTTGCGCATTTGCGATTAAAAGATCTAGCGCTTTGCGATTGCGCAATCTTTGCGCGATGCTACGGTCGCCCCCATCCTTTGTCAAGGCAGCCCGCACTTGTTCTTTCGGCTGTCGTGACATCAAACTGATCGCTTCGATCTCAGCATCAATTTCTTCGTCGCTCACCGTTATTTTTTCGTTCTGCGCGATCTGATCCATTAGCAGCGACGCGCGCACATCATCTTCCGCCTGGCCCTTCAACTCTTCTCGTGCGCCTTGCCAATCCAAGCCCGCGCCCCGCGGATCGACACCGCGCCGGATCATGTCGCGCATTACACTTTCCAGACGATGATTCGTTTGCTGTTCAACCAAACTCTGCGGCACTTCGAACTGGTGTGCCTTAAGCAGCTTCTTCATCACCTCGTTGCGTACTCTACCGTCTGCCTCGGCGATCGATCGCTGTTCAAGCTCCTCCCGAATCTTTGCACGTAAGTCTTCAACTGACTCAAGTTCTTCGCCCAGGCTCTTTGCCCAATCATCGTCCACCTCAGGCAATTCCTTGGTTCTCACAGCTGTTACTTCAGCTGTGTAATCAACTGTTCGACCAGCAAGCTCTTTCGTCTTGAAATCCTCTGGGTAGACCACAGTGAATGTTCGAGTCTCGTCTGGTTTCGCTCCGGTAAGATTCTCGGTGAACTCCGGTTGCACGCCCTGGCCGCCGACTACGACGTCCACCTCATCGGCCTTGATGTCTTCTTCATCGGGCCGATCGCTAATCTTGCCCAGAATATTAACGGTGACAGTATCTCCCGCCTGCGATGGCCGATCCTCAACCGGTTGCAGTGAGGCTGAACCGTCACGAAAAGCCTCGATCATCTTGTCCACGTCCTCGTCGCTGACTGGCCGTTGCTTTCGCGTGACCTCGAGGCCTTTATATTCACCGAGCTTTACTTCCGGCAGGACCTCGACGCCGACTTTGACCTTGATTGGTTCCTGGCCGAGCTTTTCGAGTTGTTCCGGATTGTCGAGATGTACGTCGGGCTCGGCGATCGCGACTAGCGAATGTTCGACAATCGCATCGTTGACGGCATGCGGGAGTATCTCGCGCAGCACGTCGCCGCGAATTTCGCTTTTGTAGCGTGTGCGGATAACGGAACTCGGTGCGTGTCCTTTACGGAATCCGGGAACATTCGCTGATCGCGCATATTGCTCGCTGATGCGGTCAAAAGCTTCACGCACCTGCTGTGGTTCGATCTGTAAGTTGATTTCCTTGCGGGTAGAAGAGACGTTTATAAGTTCCGATTTCATTTATTAGTCCGTAGTCATTAGTCCGTAGTCCGTAGTCCCTAGTCCGTTGTCCGTTGTTATCGTAACCAAATCAATCTCGAATCGTGTGCAACTGACAACTAACAACTGACTACGGACAACGGACAAAGTGTGGTGCGAAAGGGGGGACTCGAACCCCCACACCTTTCGGTACCAGATCCTAAGTCTGGCGCGTCTGCCAATTCCGCCACTTTCGCATTTTCAAATCAGCTTTGTAACTGCAATTAGGCAGGATACCACGCGCTCGTTGGGTTCGTCACAAGAGGGAGTGGTCTCGCCCTGTCCATAATGTTTCGACAATTGCAATTGACAAGGGAAGGAGGCAACGTGCAGATCATCAGCGGTCAAGCTCACGCGAAAAAGTCGAGGTAGCCAGTGGCAGTGAGGTCGGGCGGTTCACCCCCGCTCGGGTTCTTAACTCCCAACCGCATTCGAGACTTCAAAAGTCCAACCGAGGTTGCGACTGATGCAACCGCAGCGGGGGTAAACCACCCTTCCTAACTTGCAATTGAATCAGCTTGAGTTATGTCACGGAAGTCCGCTCGCTAATGTTATAGCACCTTGAAATCTTCTCAATGGTGAGTCTACTGATTCAAGACGGAAACTTGACTGTAGGTGAGAGATCGTCTCGCGAGTAACGTGGTCGATGATGACGACATGCTCTACGCCACTGAATAGGTGGTTTTTGCTTTTCCTAAAAAATCTTTCCCCGTCGTCTTTTTCACCAGCCCATTCTGTTCCAATTCAAAGTACGCGCGTTGAATCTCACCCCTATCAACGGAAAGCTTTTGTGCCAATGCTGTCGGAGAAGGAAGGGGTTCGCCTGAAGAGATTTGCTTGCTGCGGATCTGTGCCTCGATCTGTTCGCGAACTTGCATGTAAATAGGATTATGAGATGTGGCCTTTAATTC
>DATIBJ010000050.1:0-58635 GCA_035457565.1 Pyrinomonadaceae bacterium
GATTGTTCATACCTGACCTTCACACCGCCGCCAACACGCTAATGCTTTCAGGAAGCTTAAGTTTTGCAAGCGACCGCGATCGACTGATTAGGCAATGTGTGAACAATCCACCGACTCCCCCGTCGGTGGGATTTGTTCCCAGAGAGCGACCTTGAGTTTGTAGGTTAAGTATGAAGCATCCACCGACTGCGTCGGTGGGATTCCGGACTTTTTGTGCAAAGCCCCGATACGCTTCAGCTTGTCGTCGTGATTGTGTTGATTCAATCTAGCCGAAACATTCAAGAATACTTCAGCGGCGGCTGGGAGATCGTTCAAGTCCAGCCTACAACCCAAATGGTAAAAAGACTTCACGCGCCGCGAATCCAATTGAGTTTTATTGTTCAAGTTCATTCGCGGCGCGCGCCCAAGGAATTCGGTGCTGCGGGCTATAAGCATGTTACACCTACGGTGTGAAGAGGCTGGTCGTCGAACAATTCCAATTAGTTGAGTGTTTGGGGCAAGCCTTCCTTCCCTACCTGCAACTTAGTCACTTGACTGATTTCAATGAAGCTGAGCGCTGATTGTTTCGGACACTGCATTGTTCCGTGATCGTCTAGAATCAGCTTCAGTGCAAACTCTTCCTTCAAAACCGAAACTCCCGTTTCGTCGGAAGTTAATTTACGGGACAATCGTTTATCTGGCCTTTCTTCTCACCCTGCTTGCCGTCGAATTAGTAACGCGTCTAACTCTTCCCCACGTGTCTAGTCTCGATCTCTTCGTCTCAACCCCTCAGCAGCGAAAGCAGGTTACTGACGAAACCCAGAGGTCAATCTTCGAAGGCGATCCGTTGCTTCTGTGGCGCTTGAAGCCAAACTTGAAGAATGCGGTCTGGGACTTTACGGTCCTTTCGACGAATGCGGAGGGAGTGCGCGCCGACTATCCGACTCGCACAAAACTTCCCGGCACGTTCCGTATTGTTTGTCTCGGCGATTCAGTAACGTTTGGTTATCGGGTGCCGGCCGTATGGCCCGACCGTCCAACCGAATACGAGCCGAGTTCGCTTCCGTTTCCAATGCTGCTCGAAAAAGAGCTACGCGCGGCAAATGGGAACCGATCGATCGAGGTGTTTCCACTGGCAGTTCCTGGATACACGAGTCAGCAGGGCCTGGCCTGGCTTAGACGAGACATCGACGAACTACAGCCGGATATGGTGATAGTCAGTTTCGGTTGGAACGATGCCAGCATGAGCGATACTCCTGATCGTGAAGCAATCAGGACCGATTGGTTTCCGGTAACCATCAGGTGGCTAATTGATCATAGTCAGGCTTTTGCCCACGCAACGCATTGGCTGAGGACGCCAAACTCCCCGCCCGCAAAATCACAGCGCCGTCCGCAACCGCGCGTGTCTGAATATGAGTATGTCGGCAACATAAGATCGATCGTGCAGCTCGCTCACGAGCGCCAATCTAAGGTAATCGTCGTTGGCGCGCCTTACAGAGACAGCACCACTAATCCTGGCGAAGCCGCGCGAATGACGAAATACAGGAGCCACCTGCGCGCAGTAATGGAGCAGGCGAACGTCCCGTATGTCGAGGTGCTGGAATTAACTGAGGCGGCGTCGCCGGCGAATGAAGGCTTCTTCGGTGAGTTGATACATCCAAACCACATCGGCCATCGTCTGCTAGCGTCGGAATTGTTGAAGTTGATGAGAAGGAATCGCATGCTCGGAGACATGAATGTGCCCGAGATGGTGCCGTAGTATTATTGGTGATTGAAGATTGTTCATTGCAGAACGAGGATTGGGTGAATGCTGATTGTTGATTGATGATTGTTGATTGAAGATTGAAGATTGTTGATTGCGGACTCAACGACGCATCATGTATCAATCAACAATCTTCAATCTTCAATCTTCAATCACCAATGCCAGGAGAAATGATTATGGCTTTAACTGAGAAGATCATCGCTGACCTGACTGCTTCAATGAAAGCGCAGGACGCCCCGCGTACATCAACGCTACGCATGGTCAAAGCCGCGATGATGAACCGGAAGATTGAAAAGGGCGCAGAGCTGGACGACGACGACATGCTCAAGCTACTTCGTTCGTTGGTGAAGCAGCGGAAAGATTCCGTCGAACAGTATGAGAAAGCAGCCCGTCAAGATCTGGTTGATAAAGAACAGGCAGAGATTGCTGTAATCGAGTCGTATTTACCGCAACCAGCAACTGAAGCCGAGATCCAGCAAGCTGTGGCCGCTGCGATCGCCGAGACAGGCGCGACGTCGATGAAAGACATGGGCAAAGTCATGAAGGCCACTCAAGCCGCCCTGGCTGGAAAAAATGCAGACGGAAAACTCATAAGCGAGATTGTTAAATCGAAGTTGGTGTAAAAAGGGGAACCGAGGAAAAGGGAAAGAGGGAAAAGGGAGACGACTTCCTTTTCACCGCTTACCCTCTTCCCCTTTTCCCCTTCCCTCCTCCCGGTTTGCCTGATCAAAGCCCTTCCCCTATAATTCACGGCTTGCTCGAAGCACGGGGTCTCGTCCGGTGGGTTCGCGCCCACTTTTTCTTTTGGTGCTGAGACGGCGTCCTAGAGTTCAGCCATGGGTCAAGAGTCGATTGCCGAACGAGTTCACCAACTCGCCGAACAAGTGGCGATCGACCATGGTGTTGAGCTCGTTCACAGTGAAGTTGCAGGCCCCGAGAACAAGCCGATTGTTCGAGTGTTTATTGACAAAGCGCAGGGTGTAACCCACGAGGACTGCTCAGAAGTCAGCACTCATCTCGGTACAATTCTAGACGTTGAAGACTTTATCCACGCCTCCTACACATTGGAGGTTTCCTCCCCGGGACTGGAAAGAGGGCTTTACAAACGCTCTGACTTTGAGCGTTTTGCAGGGAGCCAGGCGAAGATGAAGACTCGCCAGCCAATCGACGGGCAGAGGAACTTCCGCGGCAGACTGCTGGGTGTTGAGGGAAACGACGTGCTTTTTGACGACCGCACCAACGGTCAAGTCAGAGTTCCAATCGATTGGATTAAAAAGGCCAATCTCGAACTCGACGTTAACGAAGAATTCCGCAGGGCTGGCGGACATTAAGCAACAGCCGACATAACAACTGAATAGGCTCAACGACGCGGAGGAGTCTCCAGCGCCGAGCCACTGAGAAGTGAGACTTCAATGAGTTCATCGATAGCACAAAACATCGAAGCACTTTGCCAGGAGCAAGGTATCGAACGAGATCTGGTGATCGAGGCCATGAAAGAGGCCGTTCGCGCCGCTGCTAAAAAGCAGTTCAAATCAGGTGAAGACATCCAGGTGGATTGGAATGCCGAAACAGGGATAGAGCTTTCCGCTTCGAAAGTTGTCGTTGACGAAGTGGAGAACCCCGCCACCGAGCTTTCAATTGATGAAGCACGCGAACTCGCCGGCGATGAAGTTGAGCTTGGCGATGCGCTGTTGCTCCCGCTGCCCATGGAAGAACTCGGTCGCATCGCAGCCCAGACTGCGAAGCAAATCCTTTTTCAAAAGGTCCGCGACGCTGTTCGCAGCAACGTCTACGAACAGTACATCGATAAGATCGGTGATCTCGTGAATGGTTACGTAAAACGGTTCGAGCGCGGGAACATCATTGTCGACCTTGGGAACCTCGAAGCCATTCTGCCGCGTTCACAACAGTCTCGCGGTGAGCAGTGGAACCAGGGGGAGCGGATCAGAGTTGTCATCAATAACGTTTCAAAGGAATCCAAAGGGCCGCAAGTGGAAGTATCACGAACCTCTCCAGAGCTGCTGCTGAGATTGTTTGAAATGGAAGTGCCGGAGATCTACGACGGAACTGTCGTGATCAAATCGGCAGTGCGCGAACCAGGAGAACGCGCCAAGATCGCAGTAATGTCTAACGAACGTGACGTTGATCCGGTTGGAGCTTGCGTTGGTATGAAAGGTTCGCGAGTACAGGCAATCATCCGCGAACTGCGTGGTGAGAAGATCGACATCATTGAGTGGTCAGACGAACCTTCCGTGTTTGCGGCGAACGCATTGTCGCCGGCAAAAGTTAATCAGGTTCGCATCACCGATATCGAAAACCGTCAAATGGAAGTTATCGTCAATGAAGATCAGCTTTCATTAGCGATTGGTAAGCGCGGACAGAACGTGAGACTCGCGACGAAACTAGTTGGCTGGAATATCGATATTCGCAGCGAAGAAGAAATCAAGCGCGAGGTCACTGAGCAGATGGGCGCTCTTATTGCTTCGGGAGAAGCTGTGCCCCTATCGGCAATCGAAGGTGTTACGGCGCAACAGGCTGAAGCACTCGCTGCCCATGACATCAACGACATCGACGCGCTGGCTCAAACTTCCGTCGACGATCTCGTTGAGTATCTCGACGTCAGCTTGGATGAAGCCGAAACGATTCTTAACGCAGCCAAAGCGGTAACGGCAATGCGTGATCGCACCATGCAGGGTGAGACGACTGTCGAAGACGAAGAATCAGCCGAAGGTGAAGTTGAAACCCATGCTGTCTCTGCTGAGTTCGATGAATCAGTTGAAGCAGGAGACGTCGAACCGTCTGACGAGATGACCGCAAGCGGCTACGACGAAGCCGTAGAGAACGGCGTTCCTTACTCTGCGGAACCAGAAATTCGTGCGTGGGATTCAGCTGATCCTGTTACTGTCAGTGAAGCAGAGCCAATCACGGCCGACGAAATTGTGTTGCAGGATCCAGGTCGCGATCTGCGGCCGGACACGATCACTCCATCGCCCGACATTACGTCCACCGGGGTAGCAGCACTCGACAACATCAACGAGATGACCGAAGACCTCTCTGAAGAGAGTATCGCCGCGGCTATCCAAACAGCTTCCGCAGAACTCGACGCTGAAGCTGATCCATCAACTCCCGCCACATCGGAAGATGCTGCACCAGGCGAGAGTTCGGACGAAGAGAAGCAGTGATGCTTCGAATGGTGCAGCAAAACTGTATTAACGCAAATCAAGCTATTTCGGCTGCTTTGCGCAACTCGCTCAGTAACCACAATCCTGCGTCGCACTTCTGAGTACGCGTTTGAAGTGGTTAAGAGCGAGAGTTCTTAACCACCTTGAGTCGCGAATGACGCTGAAAGAGCGTCGAGAAGGAGTGCATGACAGTTTCCTCAAAGGTCCGGATTTACGATCTCGCCAAAGAACTGAAGCTTGATACCAAGCGGCTGATAGAAGAAGTTCGGCGCGAAGGTGTCGACGTGAGTGTGCCTTCAAACTCCGTTTCCAAAGAGTTAGCCGAGAAGATTCGGAACAAGTACTTTCCGAAAAAAGAGACGGCCGTAAAACGTGCGGTTAAAGTCGTCAAGCGGGCTGCGCGTCCTGTTGAAGAAGCTGCGCCTGTCGAAGTCGAGCCGGCTGCGGAACCGGAAGAGATCGTCGCTGCACCGCCAGTAGCTCCCGAGCCCCCGGCGGCGACACCTGTTGCACCACCTAAACCAACGACAGCTCGTCTCATCAAGAAGCTGACCCCGGCAGCGCGCGCGGAGCAGCCAACCGATGTCACACCTGAAGCACCGCCTGTGGAGGAGCTACCTTCCATGGACGAGGTACAGCAGGAAGCGGTGGCATCAGCCGAATCAGCACTAGCAACTGATGTTGCTGAAGTGAAGAGCGCTCCTCCTCCTTCGCGTCAAATCCGAGTGCTTCGTCCGACGGCTGCCGCGCTCAATGCGGGGATTCGTCCGGGTGAAAGAGCGCCCGTCCCGACGCCGCCACCAACTGCTCCAGCACGCGACCGACTCGAGCGCCCGGCACGCGTCCGCGAACGACCTTCGCTGCCGCGCTCCGAGCGACTCGGAACACCGGGTGAGACAGCAACACCGCAAACTACCTACATTCCGCCTCCTGATTCAGGTCGACGCCGATCAAGACGCAGCAGTCCGCGTGGTGGAAGGAAGATTGAAGGCAAAGCCGGCAAGTTTGATAAGGGCGATTTCATTCCGCCTCCGAAGGCGCTGTCACTCGAGGATCGCATCGCCGGTAGGCTTGAGCTTCCAGGAACGCCGGGGGAATTAAAATCTGTTCGACTGATCGAAGGCTCAACAGTCAAGGAGTTTGCCGAGAAGCTGGGAATCAAACCGAAAGACGTAGTGACATTACTGCTACAACGCGGAGTGTTCGCCACGATCAATCAGCCTTTGATGGACGACGTTGCCTCAGATCTCGGCAAGCGTTTCGGCTACGACGTATCTTTCGTTCCGTTCGAAGAGATGGTGGCGGAAGAAGAGTTTGAAGAGCTGATTGCCACTGATGCAGATGACGTTGAACTTCCCCGCGCACCGGTCGTGACCGTGATGGGTCACGTCGACCACGGTAAAACTTCACTGCTCGACGGTATTCGCACAACAGATGTTGCTGCGGGTGAAGCAGGTGGAATCACGCAACACATCGGCGCTTACAGTGTTCAGGTGCCAAGTGCTGACAACCCCGCTGAAATGCGTCGCGTTGTGTTTCTCGACACGCCTGGCCACGAAGCATTCACGATGATGCGTGCCCGCGGTGCGAAGGCCACCGATATCGTTGTGCTCGTAGTTGCTGCAGACGACGGCGTGATGCCGCAAACGATCGAAGCCATCGAACACTCGCGTGCGGCGAACGTGCCGATCATTGTGGCCATAAACAAGATCGACAAGCCTGACGCTAATCCGGATCGAGTCAAGCAGGAGCTCAGTCAAAACGGTCTTTCGCCACTCGAATGGGGTGGTGAGACCGAGATGGTCCAGGTGTCAGCGAAGAAGCGACAGAACCTGGATACGCTCCTGGAAACAATTCTGCTGACTTCGGACATTCTGAATCTTCGTGCGAGTCCGACTCGACTGGCTTCAGGCGTTGTGCTTGAAGCGAAGCTCGATCGCGGGCGTGGTGCCGTCGCAACCGTGCTCGTCCAACAGGGCACCCTAAAGATCCACGAACCTTTCATTGTCGGTCAGATCTCTGGACGCGTGAGAGCCATGTTCAACGATCGCGGAGAGCCGATCACTGAGGCAGGCCCGGCTACCCCCGTCGAGGTTCTCGGCCTACAGGGCGTGCCTCAAGCAGGTGAAAGCTTCCAGGTAGTTTCGGATATCACCAAGGCGCAGTCGATTTCACAGCACCGTCAAATGCTGAGTCGCCAGGCTGCTCTGCTTCAGTCTACGAAGCGCGGTATCGAAGCACTGGGCGAAAGCGAGGTTAAGGAACTGCTCGTCATCATCAAGGCTGACGTGCAGGGTTCGGTCGAAGTCCTTAAATCCACCCTTCAGAAGTTATCGACTGAGCGCGTCAAAGTGAAGGTCATCCGTTCGGGTGTTGGCGCGATCACTGAGTCCGACGTCTTGCTCGGGTCGGCGACACAGGCCGGCTCTTCGTCCTCTGCTGTTGTAATCATCGGTTTCAACGTGAGGCCGGAAGCACGCGCGGCAGATGTTGCCAAACAAGAGGGTGTCGATATTCGGTTGCACTCAATCATCTACAAGGTTGAGGAAGAGATACGCGCGGCAATGATCGGCATGCTCGAGGCGGTCGAGAAAGAGAAGATTCTCGGCAAGGCTGACGTGCGCGAGGTGTTCCGTGTACCCAAGGCGGGGACTGTCGCCGGTTGTATGGTCATCGACGGTACGATTCGTCGCAATGCTCGTGCGCGTTTGATCAGAGATGCAGTCGTCACGTGGGAAGGTAACATCGCTTCGTTGCGCAGGTTCAAAGATGACGTGTCGGAAGTTCGCGAAGGCTTCGAATGCGGCATCAGCCTCGAGAACTTCAACGATGTGAAGGTCGCAGACCAGATCGAGGCGTACATCGTTGAGCGGGTAGCGGCGACGGAGCTATAGAAGGAGCAGGGCAGGCAATGACAGGAGCAGGAGCACCAGGCAGGAGCAGGAAAACTCATTCAAAGCGGTCTGTGCTGCTCCTGCCGTCTGCACCTGGCTCCTGATCCGTGCTCCTGCCGCTGGGTAGTGATGCACAGAACGGAACGAGCGGCGGATACTTTGCGCGAAGAAATTGCGCAGATTGTGGGATACGAGCTTGAAGATCCGCGACTCAGTATGGTGACAGTTACAGATGTTCGTATCGCTGCGGACATGCGAACCGCTCGAGTTTATGTAACTGTCGCAGGTGACGAGAAGGAGCACAAGGACGCATTGCGAGCACTACGACACGCTGCGCCTTACGTGCGAAAACAATTAGGACTATCGTTGAATCTCCCGCGGACTCCCGAATTGCATTTCGTTCGGGATCGGGTCGAAGAAGAAGGCGAACGAGTGGACCTCCTCCTCGATCAAATCGAACGGGAATGGGAAAGAAAGGAAGAAGAGTAATTTCGGATTCCCGATGTTCGATAAACTTCAGTTTGTCGCGAAGATTGAAATTCATTCAACGTTGAGCATTAACAAGGCTTGACGACAAACTGAAGTCTATTGAACATCGGAATCCGAAATTCTTTTACACGATGCTTAGTCAAGTGGTTGAGTTGATCGAAGCAAAGCGACGCTTTGCTATAACCTCACACATCAGACCAGACGGTGACAGCTTAGGATCCTCCCTCGGCCTCTACTGGTTATTGCGCGCCCTTGATAAAGACGTTGAAGTGATCATGCGCGACGGGGTGCCACACGCCTATCAACAATTGCCGGGCGCCAGCGATGTTCGTGTCACTCCATCTGTTAATCCGTCATATCACGCTGTCTTTGTTATCGAGTGTTCTGACATTACCAGGCCTGGATTGATCGATCTGGACGAACAGTTCGTTGTTAATATCGATCATCATTCCACAACCGCCCTGTTCGGAAACATCAACTGGATCGACTCCACAGCGTCAGCCGTGGGTGAGATGATCTACAACCTATGCAAAGCGACCGGAGTGCGAGTCACTAAGGAAATCGCAGAGTGCGTTTACACGGCGCTGATCACTGACACGGGTTCTTTTCATTATTCGAACACTACTGAACGCACGTTCAAGGTGGCTTCAGAATTGGTGCGAACCGGAGTCAAACCTGCAAAGACCGCAGAGGCTGTCTTTGCCAGTTATCCCTGGAGCAGGATCGAATTGATGGGCGCGGTTATGTCAACCGCGCGACGTGATGCTACGGGCCGCGTCGCTTGTCTCCGACAATCGCTCGAGATGCAACAACAGGCCAGGGCGTCGGATGAGGATGCTGACGGATTTGTGAACTATCCGTTGACCGTGGGCGAAGTCGAAGCTGTGGCCATGTTGAAAGAGTGTGAACCTGGAGTCTATCGAACCAGTTTGCGCTCGAAGGGCGATGTGAATGTGGCTAAGGTCGCCGAACAGTTTGGTGGTGGCGGTCATCGCAATGCCGCTGGCTGCACGATGCACGGCAGCTGGGAAGAAGCAGAGGCTACGATTATGGGTCTCTTGCAAGACGCGGTGAAACGGGCAAATGGTTTGAAAGACATCACCGAAGACGCGCTGACCCAGATATAAGCAGATCAACAGATTAAATACAGGAGCAGGAGCAGCCAGCAGGAGCAGGTTCGTGGTGTTCGTGCTCCTGCCTGCTGCCTCTGCTCCTGATTTGCGATGATCCCCAAAGAGAAGAAATACAAGTGGCGGCGCAACAACTACGACGAGCAAACTCGTGGTCTGTTGATCGTTCACACTGGCAACGGCAAGGGCAAGACAACCGCTGCGCTCGGATTACTAATGCGCGCTGCCGGACGTGGTTTGAACTGTTGCATGATTCAGTTCATGAAGTCGCGCAACGATCGTTATGGCGAACACGTGGCTGCGGATAAGCTCGGAATCGAAGTACACACAATGGGTGATGGATTCACGTGGGATACAAAAAATCCGGAGCAGGATCGACAAACGGCACGCAACACGTGGCAACTGTGTGTCGAGAAACTACGCAGCGGCAACTATGATCTGATTGTGTTCGATGAACTCGTCTACGTTCTGAGTTACCAGATGCTGCCGGTCGAGGAAGTGCTTAAAGAATTTCGTGCTGTACGTGAATCACAGCCGGCTTTGCATATCATCGTGACCGGCCGCGACGCACCGGAAGAACTAATCGCGGCCGCGGATTTAGTAACCGAGATGCGTGAAATAAAGCATCCGTTTACAGCGGGGATCAGAGCGCAGAAAGGGATCGAGTTTTAAATGTTCGATAAACTCAGTTTGTCGTCGACATATGTGGGGCTCAACTTCTTTCAGGGAATCTGCATAAATCCGAGTGCAAATTACTGAAAGAAGTTGAATCAGCGCACGTTGACGACAAACTGTGAAGTTTATCGAACACAAACTGTGATACGCTTTCGCCCGTCCAATGGCGTGGTTTAATAAAAAAGCCAAACGAATAGAGTCAGTTCCGCCCGAAGAGCGCGTGGTGAAGACAGAAAACGTCTTCGTTAAGTGCGAAGGATGTGAGGCTCATCTCTTCAAGGGCGAACTGGAGAGCGGCTTACAAGTCTGTAGTCATTGCGGTCATCACTTTCGCATCGGTGCTCGAGAGCGCCTCGCAATGTTGTTCGACGATGGGAAATACGAAGAGCTTGATGCTGAGGTGATATCCATCGATCCGCTTCAATTCGTCGACAGCAAGCCTTACACAGAGCGTCTTGAACAGGCCAAAGAAACCTCTTCACTACCCGAAGCCATTATCAACGGGCGCGGAACTGTTGGTGATCATCCAGTGGTGGCGGGTGCGATGGACATGTTGTTCATCGGCGGATCGATGGGCTCAGCGGTGGGGGAAAAAGTAACTCGACTCATTGAGCGAGCTATGGAGGAGCATAGTGCAGTTGTGATCTTTTCCGCGTCGGGCGGCGCGCGAATGCAAGAAGGCACGCTCTCTTTGATGCAGATGGCAAAGATCTCCGCCGCACTTGCCGCCCTCGACGAAGCACGCTTGCCTTTTATTTCAGTGCTGACAGATCCGACGACGGGCGGTGTAACCGCAAGCTTTGCGATGCTTGGGGACGTGATCATCGGTGAACCAAAAGCTTTGATCGGGTTTGCTGGGCCACGTGTCATCGAACAAACCATCCGACAAAAACTTCCCAAAAACTTTCAGCGCTCCGAGTTCCTCCTCGAACACGGCATGATCGACGCCATCGTCGATCGCAGAGAAATACGCGACTACATTATTAAGCTGCTGAACTTCATGATGAATCCTGAGATTCACGGAGAGTCAGACATCGAACGCGCCCGCCGCAGTGCCCAATCTCGCCAGCGGTAATTCAGGCGTCTTTTGCATTCCTCCTGTTTAAATCCGAATCTTCTCTGTGCGACCTCTGTGTGCTCTGTCTCTTCGTGGTGAGTGTTTTGTCTGATCTTTTTAACCACAGAGACACTGAGCGCCACAGAGGTTACACAGAGTGTTCGCAAATCAGAACACCCCACAACATGAGAAATTGTTTCCGGTTCTAGCCTGCGGTTTGTGGAGAACCCAAAGCTCTACTACGATTCATTCCAGCAATCCATTGCAGAACACAATGAACTTCAATCAAGCAGTCGAATACCTTCTCCAGTTGGGCCATGAGACCCTGGCGATGAAGCTCGGCCTTCGCAACACTGAGCTGTTGCTTCAGGCTTTGGGGAATCCTGAACGCAGCTACTTGTCCGTCCAAATTGCCGGCACAAATGGAAAAGGCTCCACGGCGGTTATGCTCGACTCAATCTGCCGCAAAGCAGTTATAGCAACGGGTCTCTACACTTCTCCGCACCTCGTATCGATAACTGAGAGAATCAAGATAGATGGCGTGGAAATTTCCAACGATCAGTTTGCTCGATACGCAACGACAGTTCGCCACACGGCAGAAAAGCTGATCGGTGACAAAAGAATCGATGCCTTGCCCACCTTCTTTGAGCACGTCACAGCAATCGCCTTGTTGGCGTTCAGAGACGCTGAGGTCAAAGTCGCCATTCTCGAAACAGGACTAGGCGGCAGGCTCGATTCCACCACTGCGGTGAGATCTCAGATATTAGCTATCACGCAGATTGCGTTTGACCATGAAGAGTACCTTGGCAACACTCTGGAGCGCATTGCTGAAGAAAAGGCTGCCATCATTCATCCAGGCGCGAGAGTCGTGGTGGTTGCCAATCATCAGCCGCCCGAGGCCATCGCAGTGATCAAACGTCGCGCTCAGGACAGTGAGGTTCACGCCGCAATTGGCGAGTGCACGGTGAAAATTGATGAAACCCCGAACGACGGCACCTACTGCGCCACATTCCAAACTCCTACCGCTGTTTACAACCGTGTACGGCTCGGACTCGCTGGTGAACATCAGCTCGACAATGCCGCTGTTGCGATCCAATTGGCTGAACACTTAGGTATCGACAACCGTGCGATTTGTGAGGGTATCGAAGCGTCTCGACATCCTGGTCGTCTGGAATTGCTCTCCGCCAATCCACCGATCTTGTTGGACGGTGCCCACAATGTTGCCGCAATGAGATCTCTGTCTGCTCACCTCCAGCGCTTCGGTCGACGGCCATTAACCGTGGTTTTTGGGGCCATGCGTGATAAGCGCGGGGACGAAATGCTTGCCATCCTCGGCGAGATTAGCGATACCCTGATTCTGACGAAGCCCAACAACATTCGCTCAGCGGAGCCTGACGATCTTCTGAGTAGCGCGGCAACTCAATTGATCAAATCACGCGTCGTATCAAACTCTCGAGAGGCGTTGCGAGCGGCAATTGATTCCACGCCGCCTCATGGCTTGATTGTAGTCACCGGTTCGCTATACCTGGTCGGCGAGATCCGCGACAAACAAATCTGACACACCAGCTGAAGTTTTGCTAAGCGGCTGATTTGGAGGCACTATTTCCCAAAAACCAAAAAGATAACGTCGGAGAATAAAAATGGATGACGATTGTCCGGAGATACTCTCAAGCTCAGAAATCTACAAAGGAAAACAGGTTGATTTAATCATCGACACCATTAGAGAGAAAGGAAGGGTTCATTCACGCGAGATCATCCTGCATCCAGGCAGCGCAGTTATTCTCGCAGTCGATTCAGATCTTTCGGTATTCTTTGTTCGTCAATATCGTCACGCCACTCGCAAGTATCTGCTTGAACTTCCAGCCGGATCACTCGAACCCGGTGAACGACCCGAAGAGACTGCCGTCAGAGAGTTGCAGGAAGAGGTCGGCCAACTTGCTCAGAATCTCGAGAAACTCTGCGAGTTCTTCGTATCGCCAGGATTTCTACAGGAGAAGATGTGGTTGTTTCTCGCAACGGGCTTGACCGATGCGCAGCAGCGACTCGAAGACGATGAGATTCTGGACGTAGTTCGCCTACCATTTGGCGACGCGCTCGAACGAGTGTCGTCCGGCGAGATTCAAGATGCGAAAACGATCATCGGACTCTTGTTCGCCGCTCCGAGAATAAATGCACCGCTGTTGGATGTGGAGTACCCGGCGGTCTAAAACATAGAAGCGGGAGCCTAGCGACCGGCTGTGTTCAAGGAAGCATCCTGTCGCTATCGCTCCCGGTTCTGTAAAAGCGTTTGCGAAACGCGCCGTCGCTCACCTAAACTCGCTATCCTGTGATAAATCAACCGTCGCCGCTTAAAGAACCCGTCGCTGAGCAATCGACCACAACGCCAACGCAGGTGAGTGACCCTGCCGGAGTTCTTCCACCTCCTCCGGTTTCTCTACAAGCCACAATCGATCCGGAGCACCCACCGTGGGCACAACCTCCCTGGGCTGGTGCGATAATGGCGTTCTTCGTTTGGTTTGTCAGCGTCCTATGCCTGGTGTTTGTGCCGCTTATTCTCGTGGTTCCTTACGTGATCTACCGAATGACGGCGGCCTCTAGTCAAGTGGTGCTTACCAACCTGGAAAACGACAAAACGTTTCTGTTTTTGTCTGTACTCGGCGTTATACCAGCGCACCTCCTCACATTTCTCATCGCCTACCTCGTTGTTACTCGTGGCCGCAACTATCCACTGGGTGAAACACTCGGCCTCTCATGGCCTCCATCTTGGGGACCGGTCAAAGGAGTGGTGATCTGCGTCCTAATTGGGATGGCACTGTTCGGCGGTGGCGCTCTAATCACGCAATTCTTTCCAGGAGAGAAGACGCAGCTCGATTTGTTGATTGAAAGCTCCTATGGCGCGCGTCTGGTGACCGCGCTTCTTGCTGTCGTGACCGCACCGCTGGTCGAGGAAATTATTTATCGCGGCATACTGTATCCAGGCATTGCGGGTGGCTTCGAATGGGTAATCGCATTGTTTCAACCACGCAACCGTGCGCGCATACTCGGCGCAGCTGTTGCGATTGCGGTGGTTTCGCTTCTGTTCGCCGGCGTGCATTTCGTTCAGTATCAAAAGAATCTAGCAGTAGTCGGAGTAATCACACTTGTTAGTATTACGTTGACCGTTGTTCGCGCGTACAGTCGGCGCTTACTTCCCTGCTTAGTGATTCACTTAATTTTCAATGGCATTCAAGCCGTGATAATGCTGCTGTACCCATTCTTGCCAAAACCTGAAACCACACCGCAACCTGCTCCAGCTGAGCTGTTGGCGTTTGTGCTTCGACTCTTTTCGTAACTATGGCCTATGACGTTGTTGTCGTTGGCGGCGGCATCGGCGGTTTGACTGCTGCTGCTTTACTCTCCGTACGTGGAGTTAAGGTCTGTCTGCTTGAACGCAATGCTCAAGTCGGTGGCTGTGTTAGACGAATCGAGTATTCGGGATTGGATTTCGAGCCGGGCATGGGGTTGTACACAGGCTTCGGCCCCGGCGAAATCTTCGATCGGATATTCTCGCAGTTGCCGGTATCGCTGCCTGAAGCACAACTAGTTGATTCCGATTACGTCGTTCGGTTATCGGATCAAACTGATGTGCGCTTGCGGAAGAACCACTCACAGTTTGCGGAAGAACTGCGTCGGGGTTTTCCTGAATGTGCTTCAGAAGCAGTTCGTTTTTATGAGACTGTTGCGCGGCTCCCCTCTGAGTTTTCGAACGACGTTGTCCTGGATCATGCCTCTTCAACATCGCCACGCTTTCAAAGATTCATCGACGCTCAATTGCGCGCTTTCATCCAAACACCAATCGAACGCTGCGCGTTTCTCAGCGGCTGCAGGGCGCTGACACTTTCCCGGGGAAACCTTTACGAGATCACAGGTGGCATTGCGACAGTCGCCGAATCGCTGGCTGAAGCAATCGCCAAAGTGGGCGGCAAGGTTCGTCTAAACAGTCCGGTGCTGCGCCTTGCGTACGATGAAAGCGGTGCGGCGATTGGAGTCGACCTGCTCAATGGCGAGAGAGTTTTGGCCACACGTGCGGTAATCAGCAACATGACTATCTGGGACACGTATGGAAAATTGATCGGATTGAACCGCACCCCTAACGAAATCAAGAAGAAGATGGCCGGACTGACCAGCACCGGCGTTTACCTTATCTATGCATCTCTCGAGGAGGATTCATTGCGCCGCCTGCCAGGTAAGCGGTTTCTCGTGTGCGGAGATTCAGTGGGTGAGAGTCTCGAATCAAGCGATCTGTCATTCGCGACCTCAGCCGTTGTGCGCGATGGGAAAATCCCGGTAACCGTTAAGGTAAATTGCCCGGTCTATGAGTGGTTCACGTTTCAGTCGAGTCCTGACGATTTCGAGACGTGGGATCAGGAGGCGCTTGAACGTGTTTGGACCAAGCTGCATCAAGCGGTACCGGAGTTTTGGGACTCAATTGAGATCATAGAAACAGCGAATCCACGAACGTTTTACGACGACACGCGAAGGAAGCTTGGAATGGTGTTGGGAGTAGAGCAAACTGCGGAAACCTTGCAGGACATGGTGTGCGAGACCAGTCTCCCTAACGTCTTTGCCGTCGGCGACACGGTTTCCAACCCAAATTTGGCTTCCGTCGTCAGTAATTCAGCTCGTCTGGTGAAGCGTCTCCCGTAAAAACCAGCCAAACAAAATTTCTGGACAGCCTCAATTGTCTACTGTATACATGCAACAGACAATTCCATGTATATAACAATCGATGAACGTGACGGACGGCCCCTTTACCAACAGCTAGTCGATGAGATCAAGACGCTCATAGCCCGTGGAGAACTCGCACAGGGCACGTCTCTCCCGCCCGTCAGGCAGGTAGCGTCAGACCTCGGGGTCAACCTCAACACGGTGGCTTTTGCCTATCGAAGGCTGCAAAAGGAAGGTCTTATTCGTGTGCGTCACGGGTCGGGGGCGGTAGTGATTTCCAAGACACTCGGAGCAAACCAGGAAGACAGGCTACGGTCTCAGTTGCGAACGGCGTTGACGCAGTTGGTGCTGGCCGGTTTAAAGCAACCGGAGATTAAGGCTCTGATTAATGAGGAGCTGGATGATCTTCTGAAAGAAACGCGACGACCTTAATCGTGCGGTCTCCGCGGACCTCGTGGACCGAAGTCATCAGATGATCGCGTCGGTCTCGGACTGTCTGACGGCGACGAACTCGACGGATTACGTCCTGTCGGACCCAGCGTTGGATAGCTCGAGCTCGGTCCAGGATAACTCGGTGTTGAGCCAGTTGTGACGGTCGGACCTGTGCCAGTACTGGGCGTTGTCCAACCTCCCGGAGTCGGCCGATAGGTGATCCGCGGGTGGTAGTAAATGGAAGTCGTATAACTTGAGCCGTATGGTGATCCCCAGCCGTAACCGTATGGCAGGAACGTGTAGCAGAAGCTTCTTGGATTGTAGAACCAAAGTCCCGCGCTTCTGAAGGACCAACCAAATCCCCTCCAACTCGAAAACGCCGAAGTCATCATTCGATCGGTAATTCTTCTATTCGCCTCGGCGAGGCTCTTTGCACGATCCGCGCTCCAGAGGTCCATTTCGTCGCGATTCTTCTTCTTTTTCTCTTGGTCGGTCAGTTTCGCAACAGAAACATTGGCGCCGTTGAATACTACTTTGTTGCCGGCCTTAACCTTGGTCTGGGCGGATCCGAACAGGACGCGACCTTTTCTGACAATCAGCTCCGTAGTGTTATCGCTTGGCGTGACGCTCAGACGGTAAAGGCCATGACGCACAATCGCGAGCTTCGTATGAGGCGTACTAATGTTGATATTCAGTTCAATTCCATCTCCGCCCGTAGCTTCAACTATCGCAACGCCTCTTAACAGTCGAACTTCAAGGTTGTCGAGCGAATTGTCCGCTAGCTCGACTTCAGAATCTCCGCCAACACGCAGGTAGGAGCCCGGATTCAAAAGAATTTCCACGCGGCCGTCCGTCTCGGTCCGAACTCGGTCACCGGAATTCAAATCATCAGTAACCATGAGCTGCTGCCATTCGGACTCTCCCCTTCCATGGACAGTAGCCTGGCCGCTAACCGCATTTATGCCTCCCGCTTTGGCCGAAATGACATACCTTGCGCGGGCCTGGCGGACGGCATCCTCCCGGGTTTGGCCAATCGCATTAATGCCGAGAGCTACCAGCAAAAAAGCGGAAAAAACTGCGAGTCTTTGGACGTTGAGAGTTGTTCTCATGGAAGGGTCCTCCGAACTGAATTGGCTGGTGGCCGGGGAGAGATGCCAGCATTATAGCCCTGTATTGAACATTTACAAGTTATTTAAGGCTCACGTACCAACTTCTTTTCGGTGTCAGAAGCTGGCGCTTGCTTAGCGTAGTAACCGCGCTTCGTGCGTGCCTGCAGATTCGGTCTGCCAACCAGATGAACCTCTACGTGACGCCATTTACCATCGAGCGTCCGGTTCGACGGTCTGTATCCAATGCTGTAGATGCGACCGAGATCGCGTATCACCTGCGCATACACTTGGTCGAGATCTTGTAGCTTCGCTGCGTGATAGAGCGTCGTCCCGCTGCCGGTGGCGATTTGAGATAACTGCTCATGCGCGATCGCGTATGCGCTGTGGGGAATCTCCGGGTTCTTCTCGTCCTTCTTCTGAGTATCGAGATAGATGGGAAACACCAACGCCTCAGACCTTCGGACATTCTCGAGTAAAGTCTCAAAGGCCGTGCGCGATCCTTCCCCTTTTACCTCTGGTATCGCATTATCGACGCCGTCCGTCATGACGACGATTGCGGTCCGACGGGTCGGATTGCGGGGGACCATGTTTTTCAATACGTCGTCTAGTGAGTCCCAAAAGTTCGTTCCACCATAAGCATCATCCACGTACTCGATGTCTTTTTTTAACTGACGTCTGTCCAGGCTGTAATTGGAAAGCATGTATGGCTGATCACTAAACGTCATGATAGCCAACCGATCGATTGGTCGCGCCGCATCTACGAAACGCCTGGCCGAATTACGAATCAACTTCAGCTTCCCTGACGTTGAACCTGAAACATCCAGAAGGAGCAGTAGATCGAATGGCGCATCAGCGGCGGCGAAGAACGCGATCTCCTGCTTCTTGCCGTCCTCCAAAACTTCAAAATCCTTCTGGTCGAGCAGGGCAGCATCAGCGTCAGAGCTGAATCCGAGAACGCTTACCTTCAGATCCACCAAATCTGATTCAATGCGGATTGTTTCGACCGGATCCTGGCTTCGGGTCGACCCGAACAACAAGAACGAAAGCAGTATCGCAAGCAGAACTTTGACTGTCTTACTTGGCATAATAGCCGCGTTTGCCGCGAGCCACGGCGTTGGGCCGATTTACACGAATACGAATTGCTCGCCACTTACCGTCCCTCGTCTTATTTGCCGGTTCATACGCGAGGCTGTAGACCGTACCGAGATCCGCGACAACTTTCTCGTACGCGCCAGCTAAATCTTCAAGGCGGTTAACTTCATAAAAGATGCCGCCCCCGGCGTCCGCCATCTCGCGCATCCGGTCATACGCTTCATCGAAAGCTTCAGGCTGAGTGTCGCGCGGCGAGAGCGCCAAGTATCGCGTGTTGAGCCAGAGTGTGTAAACAACTCCGTCGAATTCTCGAATCTGATCAAGTGTCTCGCGATAACTAGCTTGTGAGCCGATCTGATCACTAACGCCCGGAATTGTTCCATCGAGTCCATCACTAATCAGCACGATCGCCGTCCGGCGAGATTTGTTTCCGACATTCACGAACTTGTCCATTGCGAAGAGCGTCGCATCGTAAAGCTTGGTGTCACCACGCGCGGTGTCGATTACATTCACACGCTCTCTTAACACTTCACGATCGGCAGTCAATTCGGAAACGACTGTGGGTGCGCCTGCGAAGGTAATAATTCCAATCCGATCCGCAGGTCTCGCAGCGTTTACAAATCGCAACGCCGCACTGCGCATCAACTTTATCTTGTCCTTGGTCGAGCCTGAGACGTCGATGGCTAAAACCAGATCGAAAGGCGCAGACGAAGCTTCAAAGCCGACAAGTTTCTGTTCTTCGCCATCTTCAAACAGCTTGAAATCGGGTTGCGCAAGGCCCGCTAGACCGCGGTTAGTGCTTGTGTCGATCACGCTCATATTGACTGTAACCTGTTGCGAGTCGACACGGATCACGTCCCCTTCGCTTAACTCATCTCCCTGATTCGCACTAGCAGTCGACGGAGAGCCAGACGCAGGACGCGCGCTATTGCCACCAATTAATCGCGGTTCGCCTGGTTCGATACGACCACTGATACCGACTCCGGCGCCATAAGCGAAGGAGATCTGCCCTGATTCAGTCTGAACGTCTAATTGGTTTGCACCAGCACCAAGTCGAGCTTGCAACAAGTGTGAGTCGGAAGGCTGGGCATCGGGAATCGTCGACTTCACTAAGCCTCTCGGCGATCGCGCGTTGATGTTCAGGTTACCCATCGCGATGATGATCGTTTCGATATCACCGGATACCGATTTCACAGAAACCTTCGACGTCGTACCGACGAGCCGGATCTTGCCGGTGGTCGTAACGATCTCGAGCTGAGATGATCCGGGGACCTTTACCGTGAGGTGAGCGACGGTAGCGGAGTCAGTAGGCGCACGGAACACCGAAATGCCGAGGTACTTTCCGCGATTGTCGATGAGGATCGGAGAACGACGAAGCCTGGTTCCTTCAGCGACCACTGACGCAGCGACTGAGACATAGCTTTGATCCCAGACTTCCGCGGTGACATCGCCAAACTTGTTTTCGATGTACACGCGACCGTCCGCCGGCACATCGATACGAATCCCTTCGTCGTTTGGTTTGCCGTGACTGTGTATCGGGAAAGCTAAAAAGCCTGAGAGGAGAATCAGGCCGTAGAGAAGCCTGCGCACTTTTGAATACATGGCAAAAATCTGCTCTCACGAATGATAGCACCGAGGCGGTGCTAGCGTTCAATCATGTCCAGCATAGAACCTGATTCTGCCGGAGGCTTCGGCTGAGGTGCTGGTGGCGCCTCCCCCGTCATGTCGATTAAGCGCAACAACAAATTGCCGGCATTCGTGGCATACGGAATGGCCACATCTTTCGTCACGATACCTTCGCGAATGTAGTTCTCAATGACTTTGTCGAAAGTCTGCATGCCGTCCTGATCGCCCTGCTCCATCGCGTCGATCAGCGACTTGCCCTCGGATTCGCCTTTTTCGATGTACTCGCGCGTGCGCATCGTCGACTTGAGAATTTCAATTGCAGCAATGCGGCCATTCCCGTCTGCACGTGGCAGTAGTCTTTGAGACACAATGTATCTGAATGACTGCGCGACTCGCGTCCGGATAACTCGTTCTTCGTTCTTCGGAAACACGCCGATAATTCGGTCGACGGTTTTCGAAGCATCGATCGTGTGAAGCGTCGACAAAACAAGGTGACCCGTTTCAGCGGCTTCGAGCGCAACCTCGATTGTCTCGCGGTCGCGCATTTCTCCAACGAGTATCACCTTCGGTGCCTGACGAAGGGCAGCACGCAACGCGATCGCAAAACTGGGTGTATCAGAATGGAGTTCGCGCTGGTGTATCGTCGAATTCTTGTGCTGATGTAAAAACTCGATCGGGTCTTCGATCGTGACGATGTGGTAGTAGTGCGTCTCGTTTATTAGATCGATTATCGCCGCTAGCGTGGAACTCTTGCCGCTGCCCGTGGGACCAGTAACCAAAACAATTCCGTTCTTGATATCCACAACCTGCTTCAGTTGCTGCGGCAGATTGTAGTCTTCAAAGCGCGGCGGGCGCATTGGTATCACGCGCATGACAATCGCGTGTGTGCCCCGTTGCCTGAAAATGTTCACGCGAAATCGCGCGTCACCTGCAACGCTAAATGACAAGTCAGCGGAGCCTGTATTATCCAAAGTCTCACTCGGCCCTTTTTGATTGCCAATAATCAGTTTTGCGATCCCAGCGGTATGCGCCGGCGTAAGTTTCTCGAGTCCGGCGATAGGAACGGGAACGAGTCGCCCTGTTAGCTCCACCTGCGGCGGGCGGCCCGGGCTAAATATCAGATCGCTCACTTTGTCTGAGACTCCGAGCATTTCACGTAGGACTTGTGTGAAATTCATCGGCGTCCCGCCGGTTTGATTGTTGAGGGTAGTTGGTTGCTCAGTGCTCATGATGTTTCGGAACTGTTTGGTCTGCTACGACGTCTAATAGTTTAAGTTGGATTTAAAAAGAAGGACTCGGAAAAAAAGAACAACCTGCTTGGCAATTACGTACATCAAACTGTTCGCTTGAGAACGGACACGAGGTGTCCGGAAGATTGAAAAAGAAAGGCGCTGGACATGGCAACATACAGAGACCCTGTGAGATGCTTTGCACCACTTGAAGTGATCGAGCGCCTGCTGGAGATTCGTGCTGAGGCGGGTTACTCCCCTTCCGTTTATCTTCTTTCCCCCGATGATTTAGCAGACTATCTCGATGCGTATGGCTTCGATGTGTATGCTTTATCGGAGGCCGAAGCCGGCTTTCACTTCGGCGACTACCGTGCGCCCCTGGCTCCGGGCGGGGATCACGCTCACTCATCGCCGACGATTCACTAACTAGAAGTAACCCGACAGACAAATCACGCGGGGGATCCAACTCTCCCGCGTTTTTCTACTTCAGGGCCTTGATGACAAAGAACGTAACATCGTCGCCGGCTCCGAGGCCGTCAGTCCAATTAAGTACTTCTCCTTGCAGGTGGGTAATTAAGTCGCGCGCACTAAGGTGGCTGTGCGCTTTCACCGCTTCCACCAGCCGCTCTCGACCATATTCTTCACCGCTCGGATTCGTTGCCTCGGTCGCACCGTCGGTATAAAGAACCAGGAGATCTCCTGGTTCGAATGAAAGATAATACTCGTGGTATCGGGTATCGCGAAACATTCCTAACGGTTGTCCACCACGATCGATAAAGCGATGCTTCCCATTTGCTTCAACCAGTAACGGAGGATTATGGCCGGCATTGGAATACGACAACGTGCGGTTAGATCCATCGAGAATACCGTAGAACGCAGTGACAAACTGATTGCGTTCAATCGACTCCCACAGAAGATAATTAACTTTCGCCATCGAGATGTGCGTCGCATATCCGATGTGAGTCGCTGCGCGCAAACTAGCTCTCAAGAACGCCATCAAGAGCGCAGCTGGTACGCCCTTGCCGGAAACGTCAGCGATTACGATCGCAATCTGGTCTTCGTAGATCGCTACCCAATCATAATAATCGCCGGAAACTTCCTCAGTCGGAAAGTTGTAGGCACTGATGTCGTAGCCCGACAACTCAGGATCGTTCGCGGGCAACAGCTCCAACTGGACCTGACGAGCGACCTCGAGTTGGCCTTCTAATCTCTTCTTCTCGATCAGCTGCTCGTGGAGCATGACCTTCTCAATGATGATTGCGACCTGGGAGGCGAGGAGCATGAGAACGTCGAGATCATCTTTCGAATAAGCGTCGAGCATGTCGCTTTCGAGATCGAAGACGCCGATCACTTCATCATTCGAAATGATGGGCGCCACCATCTCGGATCTGGTGCGGTCACGAGCGTTCAGGTACACGGGATTCTCACGTACATCCGGAGAAATGATTGGCTCACCGGTCATGGCTACATGGCCGATGAGGCCCTCTCCGAGTTTCAAATGGAGATCTGACAGCTCGTCAATGTCGTAGCCTCGAACTGCTTCAGATTTAAAACTGCATGGCTCTTCACCCTCAGCCACCGAATCCTTGTCGACACACTCCAACACGAATATTCCCGCGGCGTCGTACGGAATCAGAGAATCGAGTGTTTCCATCACCTGATTCAGAACTTCTTGCAGGTCGAGTGAACGGCTGATTTTTTGGGTGATATCGAGCAGCATGCGCAGCTTGTCGATGGTCGTGAGACCTGGCGCTACTGCCTCTCTTACTGGTTCGGTCATTAATTGATACTCGGTGGCTGCAACACGGAAGGAAAGCCAGCCGGACTTGATTATAGCTGATCTTCGCCCACAGGCGCGTGAGCCGACTTATAGTCAGCCCAGAGCCGCGTAACTTTCAAACGGTACTCGACGAGCTCTCGACTGACTCGGAAGTGCCTCGCTATCTCCGCGCTCGTCTTTCTCGCGTAAATGAATTTCTTCAGCGCACGAAACGGCACCAGCGCGGCCGCTCCAACCCCATATGCGGCTTCTTCGTCGGCCTTTCGATAGTCGCGATTTAGCACTCGACCGCGCTCGTCTTTCGTCACAACCGACAGGCGATTCGGTTCATGACCGAGGAACACGTGACAGATTTCTTCCATCAACGTCGCATTCGTTCTGGCGCGGCCATGACTCGGATTGAGGATCACCAGTTTCATTCCATTCGGCAGCGTGCAGGCGCCGCCAGACCATGCGTCAGCCGCTGCACCAAGCAAGTGTTCTCGCGCGCCTTCACTGAGTTCCCTTATTTGATCGAAGTTGACGACGATGAGATTCGCGAAACGGGCGAGTTGAAAAGGATCAAGTGGGAAGTCCGGTTTGACACGCGCGAAGTCGCGCAAGCCGAGAGCTTTCAGCTCGAAGTCACGCCATTTTTCGCCAGGAGGAAGGTCACCCAGTAGCACCGGCTGATTATAGAGGATAGGCGACGCGCAAACATTCAGCGCCTTTTCTTCGCGGTTTTATCGGCAGAGCTGAATTGTTTGTAGGCGACGCGAAACAGTTCCGACAGTGCGGCGGCAGTTTCCGGAGTCAGGTTTCGATCCGCGCGAAGATGAGCTTCTACGATCTCTGGCGTTGGTTCCTGCGGATAATAGACCACTGCGTTAGAAGCCTCCGACTCTGGATGACGACCAGAAAGAATTCGTTCCATCGGCACATCAAGCCAGGATGTAAGCCGGGCGATATTGTCGGCGTCGGGTTTGCCGGTACCATTTTCAATCCGCGATAACGTTGAGGCTGAGACATTCGTTTTGTCCGCGACGTCACGCAAACTTAGACCAAGCTGCTCTCGTTTGCGACGAATAGCGCGTCCAAGTTCCTCTGTATTGACGAGCGGTTTAGTCGGTCGGTTCATGCGGTTATTCCTCCAGCATGTGACAACCGTAGCACAAGCGGGGTTTTAGGCGCAAGACTTTGTGCTATGCCTGAAACAGAGTGGTAGGTTCAGTCAGGGTTGTTTGGACGAGCTCATCCGGCCTATTGAGAGATCACGTGCCTTTGGTAAAGCGTCGATCGCTTTCGCCACCTGCGGATCGTCCGACAATACAAAAACGCGCTCGGCGAGTACGCGCCCGTAGACGACCGTCGCAAGGTCGAATCGTAATTCGAGTTCCACGAAGGAACGATAACGATCGATCTGCGCTGCGGTGACATTGAATGCCGGGTCAGCCAACACGAACTCCTTGAAGGCCTTGAAGACCGGATCGGAAATGCGAATGCTTTCAATCTGGGGCTCAGTTGCCGCATCAATCGGTGTAAGCATTCGATTCGATTCCAAACCCTTAATGCGGCCATTCACCAAGTCGCGAGTAAAAAGAAATGTAGGAGCGAGCAATCGTCGTTGGGTCAGATTCAAGGTGCGAGGCTTTACGTCCTCATCAGGTGAAATGCCGCCACCTCCGTACACTGCGCGACCTGTATCGGTTTTCCTTTCCTGTTCGGCGGGCTTACTCGTCTGTTCTTTTTGATTATCACGAGTCGAACCTCCGTGAGTGTAATAATCATACAAACCGCCGTTGGAGTAATCACGCTGAATCAAACGTCCGGAAGGAGTGAAATACTTCGCTGACGTCAAGGTCAGCCCTCCACCGCCTTCCAACGGAATAATGCTTTGCACCAATCCCTTGCCGAAACTTGTTTGGCCCACAATGAGCGCCCGGTCGTGATCCTGCATCGCTCCCGCGACAATTTCAGAGGCGGACGCGGTGTTGTCATTGATCAGAATGACCAACGGCACAAGATCCGGCTTAAAGTTGCGCGACTCATACGTGTTGTCGCGCAGGCCGTTGCGACCCTTTTGTGTCAGGATTAACTGGCCGTTCTTTAGAAACACTTCAGCGACGTGGATCGCCTGGTCGAAAAAGCCACCGGGATTGTTTCGCAGATCCAGCACGAGCGACTTCATACCTCTTGCATGAAGGAGCTGGAGCGCGTCGAGGAGTTCGTCAGTTGTTGTGTAATTGAAGCCGCGCGTCATGTCGATATAGCCAACGCCGGGCCTCAACATGTATGCGTCAGGAATTGATGGCTGCGGGACGACGTCACGCGTAATCTCGACCTTCGCCATACGTTTGTCGCTTGCTCGTTCGACTGTGATTACAACCTGCGACCCTCTGGGTCCGCGAATTTTGTCGCGAACGTCGACCGAGTTCTTGCCTGTCATCTTCACGCCGTCTACTTCAACGATTCGATCACCAAATCGTAAACCTGCGCGAGCAGCTGGCGACCGTTCGAAGGTTGCGGTGATGTATGTATCGGCTTCGCCCTTGTAGATATAGGTTTGTATCGAAGCGCCAATACCTGTGTATTCCGAACGCTGGTCTGTCTTCAGTTCTTCGTATTCTTCGCGGTCATAATAGTTTGAATGCGGATCGAGCGAACGAAGCATGCCGATGATCGACGACTTGAATACCTCATTGTAGTTCAGCTTTTGACCGTCGACGTACTGCTCGTGCACCAAGTTTAGCGCTTCGTTGAAGTCGCGTGTAATGGCATCTGTTGGACCGCTCTGACGGACTACTCGACGACCTTGACCTCTCGCAGGAGCATCGCCTGACGTGCCGCCTGAAGAACTATGAGGTCGTTGTTGTGCGACGACAAAAACAGGAACGACTTGAGCAAGCAAAAGTAACGTGAGAACAGAGGGCCAAATAATTCTTTTCACTGGAACCTCGAAGATAACTAGATCCTAACTATATAAACGGGGAAAGTTCTGCCAACCTGCAATATAAACGGATGCGCTTGGCTCGGGCAAGGTTGTTAGTGATGTTCGATAACTCCTGTTATAGATAAGGTCGCTTGACGGTTGTTTCCACGCCTCCGTAGAATGAACTTACCCCTGGAGAAAATCGTAAGACGCTGCAGATTGAATTAGTTACTAAAGGAGTCTTTACGTAATGAGCAGTCCCTATCACAAGGAAGAGCCTTCCACGCCCGAACCTGTGGACGATCTAATGTTGCGCGACGACGACTATGATTCATCAGATGCGCAGGGTCGCACTGCATCTTCAGTGCGCGATATCGCTTCTCGAATTCCAGAATCGCTAAGCGCGATCGGCCGCGACATCAGCAGGACCATAGAAAAGGCTATCTCCGCCAAAGACGACTATGTAGTAGCAGTCAAGATTTCTCCTGAAGCCCAGGATAAGCTCGAACAGCTCGTGCAAGCAGGAGTCTTTCGCAATCGCGCGGAAGCTGCCGGCTTCTTAATAGAGGAAGGCATCAAGACTCAGTCTGCTTTATTCGAGCGCGTTAAGCAGAAACTCGCTGAGATTGAGCGTCTGCGTGCAGAGCTTCGAGGGTTAATCGCCGACAAGCCAGCGTAGTATTTGTCGGTCGCCGAGTTTTTCCCATAGGCAGTGCTTTACCTCTTCGCCGTTCCTCTCGAAGGGTAAAGCACGCCCTTGTTTTAGACAGCAGTCTGAATCTAGAGAGGCCCTGGTGGCTGAAACACTTCAATTACCGCCGACACCGATCGAACAGTTCACCCTCAACAATGGTTTGCGAGTGGTCCTCAGCCCTGACCCTTCGATACCAGTCGTTTCTATTGCCGTCTATTACGATGTTGGTTCACGCAACGAAAAAGAAGGAAGAACTGGATTCGCGCATCTGTTTGAACACATGATGTTCCAGGGTTCAGAGAACGTGCCAAAAGCGGCGCATTTTCAGCACATCTTCAACGCCGGCGGGACGATGAACGGCACTACGTCAACGGAGCGCACCAACTACTTTGAAACGCTTCCGTCGAATTACTTGCCACTCGCGTTCTGGCTCGAGAGCGATCGAATGCGTTCCCTGAAGGTCACGCAGGAGAATCTCGACAACCAGAGAAATGCGGTGCAGGAAGAGAAGCGACTGCGCTATGACAATCAACCGTACGTCAATGCGTTCCTCTTGATGAATGAACTCATCTTTACAAATCCGGCAAACGCGCATTCGACAATCGGATCGATGGAGGATCTCGACGCCGCAACGATCGATGATGTGCGTGAGTTCTTTCGCATCTATTACGCACCCAACAACGCTGTGCTTTCTGTTGTCGGTGACTTCGAAATTGAAGAAGCTCGTCAACTGATAGATAAATACTTCGCGAGTATACCTGCGCAGGCTTTGCCACCAGGCGTTGATGTTTCGGAATCTGATCCGGTTGCGGTCCGGCAGCAAACTTACAAAGATCCACTCGCTCCAGCTCCGGCGTTTGTGCTTGGCTGGAAGATTCCGGCGCGTCGAACACGCGACTTCTACGCACTGTCACTCGCAGGCACGCTCTTGTTTGAAGGCGACAGTTCGCGCCTCTATCAAAAACTGGTGAAAGGTGATGAATCGGTTGTTTCGATCGAAGGAGGAGTAGACGAACGCCGCGGTCCATCCGCTCTATACATTTTTGCGCTACCTAAACCCGGCGAAGACGTCGCAGAGATTCAGCAGAAGATCTTCGAAGAGATACACGGAATTGCGGTTGAAGGCCCCACGCCCGAGGAAATGGAGAAACTGCGCAACTCACTTTCTAACGACGCTGTACGTGGCCGTCAATCGACGATGTATCGAGCCCAACGCCTGGCGGAATTTGCGCTGTATGACTCTGATCCCGCTCTTTTTGATACCGAGCTTGATCATTATCTCAGTATCACTGCCGAAGACATTCGCCAGGCAATCACAAAGTACATCGATGTCGATAATCGAGTAGTACTTGATATCGTTCCGGCTCCAGCTGAAGAAACGCAAGCGAAAGCAGCGCCTGCAACGCCACAAGCCGCGGGCGAACCGAAACAACCAGCGGCGCCTGCTCCGCAAGTACCCGACAAACCTCCAGCAGAGCCTGGATCAGTTACAAAGCCGTCGGTTCCAGAAATCAAACCAGCTCCCACACTACCTGAACAGTCGAAAGATCCTGCGGACGTGCCAGTGCAATCGGATCGTGGCTCCGGACCGCTACACTTATGAACATGAGTCAACCGGAACCTTTCCGAAACCAGGCGCCACCCCCCTTAGCCCCACGTCCTCTCATCATCCCAAACACTCGCGAGACTCAGCTCGCGAACGGTATGGGTTTGTTAGTGATCGAGGACACTCGACTGCCTCTCGTCAGTTATCGTCTTGGGTTAAGAGTAGGAACTGCGTACGACCCTCCAGGGCTTCCTGGTCTCACAGATCTGTTAGCAGGTCTTTTGCCGGAAGGCACAGAATCGAGATCCAGTCGTGAAATTGCCGAGCGAGTTGCGCGCATGGGCGCGAGCCTGACGGCAGGAGCAAATTCTGATTACACCATCGTTGCAGCATCAGCACTCGCGCCGTTTCAGAAGGAAATTCTGGAGCTCATGGCGGAGATCGTTCTGCAACCCGCCTTCCCGGAGAAGGAAGTAGAACTCGCTAAACAGAATACGAAAGAGAGTTTGCGTCAACAACGCGCTCAGCCATCGTTCCTCGCAACCGAGATGGTGTCGCGGGTGATGTTTGGCGATCATCCGTACGCGTTAGTCGCGCCCACGCCGGAATCGATTGACCGCTCAACTCGCGCACATTTCGTAGAGTTTCATAAGGCGAAGTTCTCACCGGACAACACGGTGCTGATCATTGTGGGGAACGTGAAGTTCGACGAAGTTGCACTGCGTGTTGAGAGTTTGTTTGGAGATTGGAAAAAGGGTGAACCTCTATCGAAGAGTTTTCCTGCACCTCCAGTCCGTTACAAGCGATCCGCATACCTGGTTGACCGGGCTGGTTCAGCGCAGTCAAACATAGTGATCGCTAATACGGGTATCACTCGCACGAGTCCGGATTACTTCCCGATGCTGATAATGCACACCGTGTTCGGAGCTACGGCGTCATCGCGTTTGTTCATGAATCTTCGCGAAGAGAAGGGCTACACGTATGGGGCTTACTCGAATCTTGACGCACGACGCACCGCCGGAACATTTCGAGCGACGGCGGAGGTGAGAACACCCGTCACCGGTGATTCGCTTAAGGAGTTCTTCTACGAACTGGAACGGATTCGCAACGAGCCGGTTACGCAGCAGGAAATCAACGATGCGAAATCGTATTTGACCGGCGTTTTTCCAATTCGTTTGGAAACGCAGGAAGGAATGATCGACCAGTTGGTGCAGATAAAAATGCTCGGTCTTCCAGACGATTATCTACAGAACTATCGCGACCGAGTGCAGGCGGTGACGATCGACGAGGTTCAGCGGGTCGCATCGCAATACGTTCGACCTGATCGGGCCGCAATAATTGTAGTCGGCGATGGCGCGAAGGTCCTCGATCAGATCGAACCCTATTGTTCTGATATTGAGATCTACAACACCTCTGGCAAGCGAAAAGAGCGACCAGTGCCAGGCGCGGTTGTGGATGTCGCCGGGGCGTGGTCAATTAATATTGATACGCCGATGGGTCAGAGCATTCCGGCAACGCTAACGATTACACGCTCCGACGACGGCACAACTGCGAGCATCTTATCTGAAATGGGGGATGCTGATTTTGGCGTTGTTGAGTTATCAGGAAACTCTTTTAACGCCACCACTTCGCTCGACATGGACGGCCATTCCGTAGAGATTGGCATCGATGCGAGATTTGAAGGAGATCGAACGGAAGGCACTCTGACTCTTCAAAACTCACCGCCTTTGACGTTTGAAGGCGGTCGAGCCTGACGGAGTGATGTCGGGGCAACCTGCACGTTCGACGAAAACATCTCAGTCGCGAGGTTACCGGATTGTCACAAACATAGTGGCAACCACTAACACTCGGTTCCTCCTGTGATTTGCGCCCGGTGTGTGCTGAACACACCGGGCGTTTTGTTTCTACCGCCCATTGTTAGCGGTGCGAGGAGAGCGGGCAGCCGTGGAGAGTGCCCTACAAATTAGCGACGATGGTCAGTTCTCGTAGCGAAGGATCGTTCCATCGCCGCCCACTGCCCAGCCGACGTTCTTGTTGAAGTGCAACGAGTAGAGGTTCTGTTTAGTTGAGGATTCCTGAAGTATCCAGCTTCTTCCAGCGTCTTCAGTTCGCAGGATCGTTCCTGCTCGACCGATCACCCATCCATCGTCGTCATTCAGGAACTGCACCGATAACAACGTGGAATTCGCGTTGGTTGCGGCTGGCGTCCAGGTTTCACCACCGTCCGTTGTTCGCAAGAGCGTGCCGCGCTCCCCAACCACCCAGCCTTTTTTGTCGTTACGAAAATCGACATGATAAAGAGTGTTCGTCGTTCCTGAGTTCTGTTTAATCCAGGTTACACCCGCGTCGATCGTCGCCAGAATCGTCCCCCCGTCGCCAACAATCCATCCGCGTTTGTCATTCACGAAATCGATGTGGATGAGCTCCAGACGACTGGGTGCTCGCTGACGTCGCCAAGTTTGCCCCTCGTCATCGGTATAAACAAGAATACTATCGACGACCCTGTCTTTCTTGCTTATCGAACCAACCACCCAGCCCTTCTTTTTGCTGGAGAACCGTACGCTGTACAACTCAACAACCGCGCCGTCAAACTCCGACGGCAGGAAGGCGCGCGCTTCGCTCCAGCGTGTTCCTTCATCGTGCGTCACAAAGATGCGGTTGCCGGCTAATAAGAATCCGGCTTCCTTGTCACGAAAGTAGATGTCGTTGATTCCATCAGTCGTAGCAATCGACTGCCGTATCCAGGTTCGGCCGCCATCCTCGGTGCGACTTAAGAAGCCGCTGTCACCACCGATCCAACCTCGCTTACCATCGACGAAATAGACAGTGTTTAGATCTTCTCCGTTAGTTCGAACCCTCGAACCGACCCAGGTTGCCTGTGCACCTAAGGACGCCAGCGGCAGAACGACAAGGATTGAGCAAGCGATCATCCAAAACGACTTTGAGCGTAACATTTTCGATAGCCTCGAAGACGGTAATACGGACACGGAGCATGCCGCGACCGTTCTAAAAAGCCCTTGGAGGTTTGGATTTCTTGTACCGCAGTTTGAAAGAGTAGACAAGCGGAAAAGCCATTGCCGATTGGAGTGTCGCGCTTCGTCAATCAGAAATGGCGAACCGCCAATCGGCATTCGGCAATCGGCAATCAGGTTTACTTCGCTGCCTCGATTCTGTAGACGCGACCTTCAAATACCACGATCACGCGTTCGCCAAGTGAGAAGTAGCTTGCGAGGTCCGGCTTCTGCTTCAGAATCGCAAAGTATTCGTCGCTGCCGAACTTCAGTACGGTTTCCGGTAAACGCGTATCGGCACTGAACTCCGCGTCAGTCCAAACGCCAGAACGCAGATAGAACGTCTTTCCACCCGCGCGACGGATAACAGATGAGACAGACGAGTCCTCCTCTTTCAGTTTCTCGGCTCGCTGTTGGTCGCGAGTACGTAAACTCTCCTGGACCGCCACCGCACCCGTTACGGCTCTCGCATCCGCTGCCTTCGGCGCAGCCAAACCGCCACCGGACGACCTCATTTGTCGCATTGGTGTCACTGAAGGAGACGCGCCCGGAGTGATATTCATCGTGGTCGCTTCATTCTCCAAAGCCAGGTAAGAAGTGTAAGGCGTTACGATTCCATATCGCGTACCAAGGTCGACGACTTCATCGCGCAGTTCTTTCTGCTCACCATTTGTGCGAATCTGTTCCATTAACCAACCCACGCGACGTGTGGCCCACAAGCGTGGCAGGTATTCGTTGTTTTGCTCACGCAATGGAAAGCGCAGATTCTCGTAAGAGTAGGAGCGGGCAGTGCCGGCTGACTTGCCACTCAGACGCAGCCGGATGGATTCAAGTGCCGCTGTATTCCGGTAGCGACCAATCAGAGTTACCTGCGAACCGCGAAACACATCGGGAAGATCTCGAGGATAAACGAGATCTGTTTGTACCCCTGCCATCTCTAGTTGCAGGTTAGTAAGCACCGGGAAGTTGACCTTCGTGAAGAAACTCGAAACCTTTACCTCCAGATCCTCTTTTGGTTCTACGTAATCCGCCACGCCGCCGTTGTCTGACGCTAACTTATCGAGCAGAGCAGTGTTTACGTTGTGGCCCACGCCGAATGTAAACAGACGTACGTCCGTGCCCCTTGCACCATGAATATTTTGGATGATGCGATTCACATTGGTCTCACCTACTGTTGGCAAGCCATCAGTTAGGAAAATCAGCATCTTCGGTCGATCGCTGGCCACAAACTGGCGCAGCGACGTAAGCAAAGTTTGATTGATATTCGTGCCGCCACTGGGTCGCAACGATTTCACGAACTCTGCGCCGCGCTTTCGGCCGGCTTCATCGGCGCCGATCAGTCCCGCCTCCATCAAGTGCTCTTCGCCCGCAAATGAAATGACGTTAAAACGATCCTGCGGTCGCAGAATACCGATGCCATACAGCAATGCGGATCGAGCCTTCTCCATCTTGTCGTCTTCTCCCATGGAACCGGATGTATCAACGACGAAGACGACGTCTTTCGCTGTGTACTCCTTTTCAGACCAGTCAGTCTTCGGAGAAATCATTAAGAGAAAGTATCCGTCTCGGCCTGGTTCACGATGAGTGAGTAGCGTTAGACCAAAGTCCTCCTTGGAAATCGTGTAGAAGAGCTGGAAGTCCTGCTGTTCCTTCCCGCGTTCACTCTCGAAGGAAACTATCGATTCACGATCGTTGTTGTGCTTAACGTCAATTACGTGTGTGGGCGAATAGACATTGCGAAGTGGTTCTTTACTTTGCAATTCGATGCGTCCCGCGACGGAACCGATTTCAGTCATCTGTCGACCAGTTCCAAGCGGATATCGATACGCAACTGTACCTGAATCGGCGCGAGCGACCTGCGTGTAAGTCAATTCAAGTTTCTTGTCGGAATGTGGAGCGATTGGAAAAATGCTGGCTTGAAATAGATCCTTTCCGGCGTACTCAAGCAGTCCGGGATCTCGTTGGCGCCGAACAATCTCGTCATAGATGCGTCGCGCTTCTTCGCGAGAGCGCACTTCGCCAACCAGTCGGCGCTCGCCGTCCCAAATCGCAAATTCCACGATTGACGCTGATTCGGGAATTGGGAACAGATAAGTTCCTTCAAGCGTCGCATTGGTGTCGTTTCTGAAGATCTGCTCGACGTGTGTTGTCGCCAGCTGCGAACTGATTTTCGCCTCGATCTTGATCGACTTAATCGGCAGCGAGCGGGGCAAATTTATCGGTCGCGGGTCGGGGCACCGCTGGCACGGTCCGGGAACAATGATCCCCTGAGCTTGGGCGACGGCTGCGGCAAAAGTAAAAAAAGATAAGACGACCAGCAGACGGGTAATTCGGTGCATTTTTCACACTCCAAAGTTGGCGCAGGGCCGTTGGTATTAGCCCGGTGATGTCGAATCGAGGCCTATTTCTCCTCGTCAATCACGGATAGAACGGGGTGTGCTGATGAAACTTGCGCCAGTTTACCTGCGATCTAATACAAACTGCGGAGCCGCTTGTTTGTGATGGTCACTACTATAGCCACGGTCGTGACAATCAGCCCTCCCGCGGCCAGGGTGTGGGGCGTTCCAAACTTCTGTGACAGGGTACCTGCGAGAATGTTGCCAATAGGCATGGTTCCCATAAACGACAACATGAACATGCTCATCACGCGCCCGCGCATCTGATCAGTCACAAGCTTCTGCAATAACGTGTTCGTTGTAGCAACAGAGATGACAATCGCGAAGCCGATGAAGAAGAGGAACACCAGCGTCAACGCCAGGGTTGTTGAGAGAGCAAAGCCGGTCACACAAATACTGGCCGCGATTACACCCCCAAGCACTAACCAACCTTTGCGCCTAAAGTCACCGAGGTAAGCTACCAGCAACGCGCCAAAGAATGCGCCGGCCCCGGCCATGCCCATCATCCACGCGAGACCGGATTCACCTAGTTTGAAGATGTCACGCGCGTAATAGGGAACAAAGGCAAAGTACGGCGCAGTAAAGAAGCTGTGAACCGCGGAAAGCAGTAGCAAAGAAAACACACGCGGACGATTTCGAACGTAGCTGAGGCCCTCGACGAAATCGTGCCAGAGCGTTCGTTTGCCAGCGCTCGCCGGAGCGGCCGGCAGTGTTTGCTCCTGTGGCCGCACCATTACCAACGCCGCCACGACGGCAATGTACGATAGTCCATTCGCATAGAAACAACCTGCTAGTCCGAACAAACGAAAGCCAAAGCCCGCGAGCGTTGGTCCAACAACGCGTGCCAATTGAAACTGTGTCGAGTTGAGCGCAATCGCGTTTGCGAGATCTTCCCTTCCCACGAGATCGTAAGTCATCGCCAGGTAGGAAGGACTTGCGAGCGCCATACATGAACCGGTGAGAAACGAAAACGCAAGCACGATCCAGCGATTAATCACACCTGTGGAGATCATGACCGCAAGCGCAAGCGCCGCAGATCCAGCAACGATCTGCGTGAAGATCAGGAGTCGTCTCCGGTCCACCATGTCGGCAAAGACACCGCCAATGAGTGTCAATACGAAACCCGGGGCAGTCGCCATAAACGCATCGAGCCCGAGCCAGAATGATGAATTTGTCAGCTCTAAAACCAGCCAGCCCTGCGCAACAGCCTGCATCCACGTGCCGCAATTGGAAAGGAATGCGCCAACCCAGAAGACGCGATAGTTGCGATGCGACAGCGCCCGAAACATCATGCTGCTGCGGCGAACTATTGGTTTCTGTTCGAAGGCAAGGGGAGTTTCGACGGGCATAACTTTATGTTCTTAGCACCAACTCGCTTCATTGCCAATTGCCGATTGCCGGTAGCCCCACTGCCGATTGTTAAGGTTTCGATGAGCTTGAAAGTTGACAATCGAGGGCGCAAATCGGCAATCGGCAATCGGCAACTGGCAATCAGTTGAGTCACGGCTCAACACCGGATACTCTTTAGCTGATTTACTCCATGGTTGATTCACAGCAAACACGTCTGCTTCCGGAGGATTTTCATTCCGGCGTCGTTGGAGTTGGATCGGTGCTTCGCGACCGCTACCGCCTCAACAGCGAACTCGGCCGCGGAGGCATGGGCGTCGTTTACCAGGCCACTGATCTCGATCTTCATCGCGAAGTAGCCGTGAAGGTACTCTCCGCCGCGACATCGGCGACTTCTGACGCCCGCGCTCGCCTGTTCCGCGAAGCACGTGCCGCAGCAGCACTGAATCACCCACACATCGTTTCAGTTCACGACGTTGGCGAAGCAGATGGCCAACCGTTCTTCGTGATGGAATACGTTGGTGGTCCACGCTTGTCACATGCGCGTCCCACGGACGTCACACGCATAGTTGAAATAGCCATTCAAATCTGCTCGGCGCTCGAACACGCACATAGCAATGGCATCGTGCATCGTGATCTAAAGCCTGACAACGTTCTGCTGTCGCGACCCGATCAGTCTAGTAGTATCAAACTCGCCGACCTCGGCATCGCCTTGCCTGCCTACGCAGCACGTATATCGCACGCCGGGCTGATCGTCGGTACCGCTGCCTACATGGCTCCGGAACAGGCTCTCGGTCAACCTGTCGATGGTCGTACAGATTTATATGCGCTCGGCGTGTTGCTTTACGAATTAACCACTGGTCGACTTCCCTTCAGCGGCGACGATCCGTTGACGATAGTTTCGCAACACGTACATGCCCCGGTTGTACCTCCGCGGGTATTGCGGTCCGATCTTCCCAGATCTCTGGAAGCAACAATCCTTCGGCTTCTCGCAAAAGATCCGACGCAGCGTTTCAGTTCTGCGGAAGAGACGCGAGCGGCCCTCGCGCGTTGTCTGACCGATCAAGACGCAGTCATCGATACGGATGCCGAATCGGCCGTCGCGATTCTGGATGCACTTTCGCGGGGCCGTCTTGTCGGACGTACAACTGAACTTGCGGAGGCGCGTGAACTATGGAGGCGAGCTCGTGAAGGTCACGGGCATGCCGTGCTGCTTAGCGGCGAACCGGGCGCTGGCAAGACGCGTTTAGCGCGTGAACTCACAATTCAAGCAGCCGTTGATGGTGCACTGGTTCTAACGGGTGGTTGTTATGAATACGAAGCGGCGACACCTTATTTGCCGTTCGTCGAAGCATTTCGCCGTTGGGTGCGTGAAGAAAAGGACAACGACAAGCTGCGAAACCTTCTCGGCGATGCGGCAGTTCAAATCGCGAAGTTGGCGCCCGAAATAGAAACTCGTTTAGGTCCGTTCCCTGAACAACATCAACTAGCTGCACATGAAGAGCGCCTGCTGTTTTTCGACGCCGTGGCCCAGGTCTTTTCAAACGTAGCGCGGCAGCAGTCGTTGCTGTTCTACGCCGATGACTTGCATTGGGCCGATCGGGGAACACTCTGGCTGTTGGGTCACTTGTTGCGGCAACTGCGCGAGAAGCGCGTGCTGATTCTGGGTGCCTATCGCGAAACCGAGCTCGATCGTCAACATCCTCTGGCAAAGTCGCTTGTTGATTGGAATCGCGAGCGCTTGGCCACACGAATCGTTCTTCGCCGTTTCAACCAAGGTGAGACTGAAGACCAATTGGGCGCTCTGTTAGGTGAACGCGTCAGCGGAGACTTTGCCGCCGCGGTTCACCGTGAAACTGAAGGCAATCCGTTTTTTGTGGAAGAAGTGTTGAAAGCGCTGATAGAACGCGGTTCGGTCAGACGCGAAAGCGGACGTTGGAAACGCTGTGAACTTACTGATTTGCTAATTCCGCAAAGCGTCAAAGAAGCAATTGGCCATCGACTCGATCGAGTCAGCGAACAATGCAATGAGGTGCTGCGCGTCAGCGCGATCCTTGGCAAAGTTTTTACCTTTGAAGAGCTCGTCGCCACAGCTGAACAGAATGAAGACGTTCTGCTCGATGCTTTGGATGAAGCGGTCACAGCTCAACTGATCGCGCCTGCCGGCGAGGAGTCGTTTGCTTTCACCCATGACAAGATTCGAGAGGTCTTGTACGAAGAACTGAACGCTATTCGTCGGCGTCGCTTGCACCGTCATGCTGCCGAAGGTCTCGATCGGAATCGCCAGAAGTTTTGTTGTGCAGCCGAGAAGTTGGCCCATCACTACATTCAAGCTGGCGATCATGAACGTGGACTGCACTATGCCAAGCAGGCCGCAGAAGAAGCACAGCGCGTGTATGCCTTCGACGAGGCAATTGCAGCCTATTCTCGTGCAGCTGATTGTGCTGAAGCTTTGGGTTTGGTGGATGAACAGTTGGCGCAGGAAGAAGCGATTGGAAAAGCTTACATGCTGCACGGCGAAATGGTTCCCGCTGCCGAGCATTTCGAGCGGGCACTGGCGTTGGCAACAGATCCCGCTGTACGCGCACGACTCCAGTGTCAAGCCGCGTCGTCTCTGGTAACGAACGGAGATCATCGAGGACTCGAGTTCTTGCGTGAAGCGTTGGCTGTACTCGATCCAGTCGCTAATCCTCTTGAGACTGCGAATGCGTTGTCGATCGAGGCGAGGTTCCACCATCTCGCCGGGCGTCACAAGAAAGCGACGGAATTGCTGCTCAGATCGGTCGAGTTAGTCCGTCCAACCGCGGAAGGCGATTTCGTCGACACTTTCGCGGCGCCTATGATTTCGCAGATATATGCATTCACAGCCGGTGCGCATCAACATTACGGACTTTATGCCGATGGCGATGAATGGGCCCGTTGCGCCATCAATTTTGGCACGAAGCACGATATACCGTTTGCCAAGGCGATTGGGTATGAGTTTCTCGGTGAAAACGCCGTGCATGCCGGGGACTTTGAACAGGGACTGAAGTATGCGGCACTCGAGCGCGAGGTTGCTGACCGTTTGCACTCGCGTGAGCGCCGGGCGTGGGTACACTTCTTCAGCGCGCACTGCTATTTCCAGCTCGGACGATACGCTGAAGCCGAAAAAGAGCATCTGGAAGGCATTGATCTGGCTGAGTCGATCGGTGAGAAACGGGTTCTCGCGTTGCACAAGACGAGTTATGCGGTGACGCAGGCCGTGCTCGGCCGCTATGATGAGGCACTCACTAATGCCGAGCAGAACATGAAAGAGACGCAATCAGGAGGACTGATCTACACGCGTTTCGAAGGGTTGCGATGTTTGGCACAGGTAAGACTGTTGCGGGCCCGTGCACAGACCGGGCTCATGTCAATGCGGACTGAACTCGACGAAGCCGAACGTATTTGTGCGGAAGCGCAGGAGTTGGTTGGCCCAAGCGAATCTCGCGTCAGTCAGCTCTGGTTGGGACCGTTATATTTAGAGGTACTAATCGAACAACGAAAGCAGGCGCGTTCGTCTGGTGATGAAGAGAAGGCGGGGCGCAAACTCAGCGAAGCGCGAGAAATGATTATGTCGTATGAGGAACTGGTAGCAGACTGCCAGTCACCACGGTTCTCGAAAGAAGCTCAGCGGCTCCGTGGGTTGATTGACGGCGCAGCTTAGAGTTGAACTTCCTCGCTCGAGCTCGCGAACATGTCCCTTAACACTGCACGCATCTTCACGTGCCCGTACAGCACATCCAGGTAACAGGCAAACTGATGAAGCAGATCCTTGGTTTCGTGGTTGTGTTCAATAGCGGTGATTAACTCAAGCGCAAGCCGTTCGTAACCCCGCCAGTCGCGATACATCAAATACTGCATACTGCCGTCGCGGAAATCCATCACCGCGGTAACTACTGCACGAAGATTGTCCGGCGAATGATCCAACTGCGCGTTGTGCACGGCTCGCATGACTGAGGATAAATCGCGGCAAAGAGACAGTGACTGTCGGAGTCGCTGCTCGAAGTCATCGAACAACAGCAGCGGATCGAGGCTGGGATTGAAAACTTGCAACAGCGTAATTACTGACTGTTGAAAACAGTTCGTCAGTAATCCGTGCGCGTGGAGAATCTTTCCATAGACAACCGGCGTCGTCTGGTTCTCTATGTTTCCGAGGATTCCCTGCTCAAATATCCTCTTGACGTCGTGAGTGATGCCATAGCTCATCCCATCGAGGACGTCGCGTAGCTTCTCGCTCAGGCCTTCGGAGGGCATCGCGTCTATCTCAATGAATTGAACGAGCGAATGCGTGTCAAACTGCAGCATTTCGAGGATCGAGAGGTTCTCTTGCAACGTGTCTAATTTGCGGAGGTTGCTCTCAACCAAACTCAGGCGACTAAATACGGCTTTGATTTCGAGCAGGATCGTCTGAGCGATCTCTCTTACCTCTGTATTCTCAATCGTGCCCAAAGCGATCTCGATTTCTTGCTTTAGCCGCTTTTGAAGATCAGCTCCTTCAGTTGAGCCAGATGGTTCCGGGATCACTGGCGATACCGGTAAGAGCAAAACCTCCTCAGGCGCGATCACCAACTCGCTGAGACGTGCGCGCAGCTCCGCGTCTGCGCCTGGCGCGGAAGCGTCAGGCATAAGAGTCTGCAGTAGCTCGTCACTTCTGGTCACCCTTTGACTCTGTAAGTCACTCATTCCCGTTTAGTCATCGCTGATTAATGGCTTTAGCTGTGTGGTCCCTCGCTCTACGGAGGGAGTCGTAACGCGCAACTGTTCCATCAACAGTTCAGTAAAGCATTCAGTAGATAGGGGAGCACTAAAGAGGTAGCCCTGGATGACGTCACATCCTAAAGAAGTCAGATACTCCAGCTGTTGAGGCGTTTCGACGCCTTCAGCGATAACTGTGATGTCGAGAGCGTGGCCCATCATCACGATCGCTTTGACTATAGCTGCGTCGTCTTCGTTGGTGGAGACATCACTCACAAACGTCTTATCGATTTTGAGAGTATCGATTGGAAAGCGCTTGAGATAACTGAGCGATGAATAGCCAGTTCCGAAATCGTCGATCGCGATCTTTATCCCCATGTCGCGCAGCTCATTCAACTTCTCAATCGCCTTCTCCGGCTCTTTCATGATCGAGGCTTCAGTTAATTCCAACTCTAATAGTGCAGGATCGAGGTCGGTCTCCTTTAACAAGTCTCGAATAGTTCCGATGAACGCTCGTTGTTGAAACTGACGTGCAGAGACGTTCACAGCCAATTGCATCGGTGAGAAGCCCGAGTCGAGCCACAGCTTGTTCTGTGCAAAGGCCATTCGCAACACCCAGTCACCAATGTGAATGATCATGCCGGTGTCTTCAGCTAGTTGTATGAAATCCGCCGGTTGCAGCGTTCCCAATGCCGGGTGATTCCAACGAACCAACGCTTCCATTCCCACCAGCTGGAAAGTCTTCACATCAACTTGCGGTTGATACGCGATAACAAATTCGCCGCGTTCCAACGCGGGGCGCATCTGACTTTCGAGTAGCAACTGCTTCAATGCGTGACTTGTGTGCCCTGAAGTGTAGAATTCGTAATCGCCTTGTCCCTTCTCCTTTGAACATTGCAGAGCAACACCGGCGCTCTTCAGTAGTGTTGGAGTGTCGCGACCGTCGTGTGGATACAAACTGATACCGATACTGCTGCTGATGCAGAGTTCGCGGCCATCAATTAGAAAGGCTTGCTCCACCGCTTGTTTGATCGCTTTCGCCACATTTGCAGCGTCCTGCGCGCGATCGAGCTGCAGTAGCAAGACAGCAAATTCGTCGGCGCCGAAGCGCGCGACCGTATCGCTCTCACGCACACAGCTTGTCAGACGCTGCGCAATCGCCTGAAGCATTTGATCGCCTGCGGTGTAACCGAGTGAGTCGTTGATGGTTTTGAACCGATCAACGTTCAACAGTAAAACTGCCTGCATCTGATCGCTGCGAGACGAAAGTGCGATGGCCTGCTTCAACCTGTCTTTGAATAGTGATTGATTAGGAAGACGAGTTAACGCGTCGTGGTACGCGAGATGATTTATTCGCTCACGTGCCTGCTGATTATTCGAGAGGTCGAATGCGAACCAGGTGATCTGTTGCTCATGCAACAATCCGCCGAAAAGGACGGGCACTCGAGAGCCATCGCGGCGAATGAAATGCTTCTCGTAACTCGCGCACGAACCGAAGGCAATGACTTTCTCAAGAGCTTCCTGGTCAGCGGGCTGATGTTCCGCTGGTGTGAGCTGTGCAATCTGATGACGCGACTGAAGCAGTTGTTCCCGCGTGTAACCGACCAGGCCGACGAATCCATCATCAGCCTCAACAATCACACCTGCGAGGTCCGTCACACAAATGGCTATCAGGCCCGACTGCATGAGGCGGTTACGAACTTCTTCGAGGTTCGTTTGCGGCGCAACAATGGGCGTGGAGATTTCCGTCTGAATTGCCATGATGGCGGAGTTGAAAGACTAGGCGGTTGTCGCTTGGAGTTCAGGTTTGGCGACGAAGAATTACCGTTGAACTAGACCCTATATTTAAGGAGTAGAGGTAAGTTGGGCTAGGGCAGCCACTGGCTTACAGCCACGGTCTAGGCTACCAGACTGGCGCCGGAATTATCAATCAAAATTGTTTTGGGTCGGTCAGGCGAGGCTGGGTCAATTTGGGGCAGCCCGACCATCCGGCAGGCTCGTACATGGCCGCTGTAAAATTGGCCCGCTTTTGCAACCTCCGGAAAGGTTTAGGCCGACGATTTCCGCGCGGTTTCATGAACGCGCCCGCTTCTATGCCAAAGACCGAGCGGTTTTTGCTTCATCCCCAGGGCCATCAGCACACCTTTTTGGGTTGGTACCCCCCGGCAAAAGCGTCCTCGATTCTTTCTAGCGTCGGTTCCATGGCAGGCCCGCGAAGCTACCGCGTAAGGTGATTGGTTGTGACGGCCAGTCGATGGGCCTGCCCGAATCGACGTTCTCACATTTCGCAAACTCGATCAGGAACTCGCCGTCGAGCACTACGGCTGCAGGGGAGCCTGCACGCCTGCCGGTGCGAAGATAGCCCACCGCATCATCCGCGGGCCGGCAGCGCAGCTTCACCTGTCTGCCCCCCAGTTCTATAGGAAACACAAGTCGCGTCGTTGGAGCGATGCCGCCTTCGATTTCGCGCTCGATCAAAAGGTCCCAGCTGTCGGCGCTGAGCTCGAGCCGATCGGGTTCGACGCTACCGACCCTCGCACCAGGGCTTGTGTGGTCGAACCGTAAGTCGCTTTCAGGTATGAGACCGAAGAGAGGCCGATTGACGCGAGCCTTAACCACGACTACCTCGAATGATGGACCTGCTGACGTATTAGAAATGCGAGCGGTGACCGTTTTGTCCGGTCGCGTTCTGAGCACGAAGAGCACAATGAGTCCGAATACCAACGGCAGTGCGAAGACGATTAGCGATACCTTTATGTAGGGCTTCATCCTGCCCATGATCGTCTCAGATCGCGGTGACGATCAAGAGCCTGGAAGCGCACGCGAGCGTGGGCTTCCAGCAAAAGAATATGCACGTTTGAGCTGGCCTCTGGCATTCTGGCGGGCTTTTCCCGTAAGTTGTCTCCGTCATGACAGCGACGATTGAGATACGCTCAGCGCGACCATCCGACGCTCCTCAACTCGCAAAGCTGCGTTTTGGTCTACGGTCGAAGCCAACGAACATCGAATTCGAGGAGTCGTTCCTGGAGCGCTGCACCTTGTGGATGGCGCGCAAGTTGAAACAAGACAACTGGCTCTGCTGGGTCGCGGAACAAGAGAAAACACTTGTGGGCGCGTTGTGGCTACAACTCATCGAGAAGATTCCGAATCCGACTGCGGAACCAGAGTCGATCGGTTACATAACCAATTTCTTTGTCGATGAGTCGCTGCGTGGCAAAGGTCTTGGAACATGCATGCTGAACGAAGTGCTCGCGTGGTGTAGAGAGGAGGAATCGAGCAAAGGAAAACTGATCGCCGGCATCATTCTTTGGCCCACTGATCGAAGCCGGACACTTTATTTAAGAACCGGATTTGAAGTCCCGAAGAATCTGTTGGAATTGGAACTGTAGTAACCCGCGCAATTCTATTGCAATCGTGCAAAATATCAGCGCTCAACCTTCACTGGAACTACTCAAGCTGAAAAAATCGCAGTAGCTGCCCAGGAACTTTAAACCTGCGGGCAGAGCTCCGACATTACTCAAGTACAGAACGGAAGCGAAGCGACCGATTTCAATTAGATAACGCACAATGCACGTTGAAATCGGTCGCTTCGCTCCCGTTCTGTGTTTGAGTCGTGTTGGCACGCAACGGCGAGGCGGCGCCATCGCCCTTGTCACGTCTGTCAGCAAAACCGCTTGCGTAAGAACCGTATCACGAAAACAGAAGTTTGTAGGTTGTTACAGAGAAAACCTGGATACAGACCTTACTTAAGAGCGTGATCCGTGATCTCCAACCCCTTATCAATTATCGAAAACGCCTCGCGTAACTCAGCCTCGGTGATACACAGCGGCGGATTGGTGAAGAAGGTGTTCCATCGTACAAACGTGTAGAGACCTTCCTGCCGGAAAAACTTGCCGAGCGCTTGCATCTCAGGGGAGGTACCATTGAACGGAGCCATCGGCTCTCGCGTCTCCTTGTTTCGCACCAACTCCACGATGCCAAACAGTCCGATGTTTCGCGTTGTGCCTACCGATGGATGACGTGCTTGCAGATCTTCAAGCAAGTCACGCATCAATCGGCCCATCCGACGCGTGTTTTCCATCAGATTGTCTTCTTCGTACACCGATATCGTCGCGATTGCGGCGGCACAAGCAAGTGGATGACTGTTGTATGTCAAACCGCCGTAGAAGACGTTCTTCTCAAAGTGATCAGCGATATGACGACGCATTCCCACGGCGCCAAGTTGAACGTAAGCGCTTGTTAGACCTTTGGCCATCGAGATTAAATCCGGTACTACTTTCCAATGATCGATAGAAAACCATTCGCCGGTTCTAACAAAACCAGCCATCACCTCATCGGCAATGAGCAAGATGCCATGTCGATCACACAGATCACGCAGTCCCTGCATGTAACCATCAGGCGGAATCAGAATCCCGTTCGTTCCGGTAACTGGTTCGACGATGATCGCCGCGATTGTCTTCGGTCCTTCGAGTTGAACGACTTCTTCTGTGCGCGCCAGCACATCGTCGGCCGTATCGAATCCTTTTTGGATGCCGTGATAGAAATCAGGAATACGAAACACTCCGGGTATTCCCGGTTCGGCAGCCCAGCGACGCGGATCACCGGTCAGAGTTAAAGAGCCTGCGGTTCCACCGTGATATGAACGATAGCGTGCGCCGATCTTATGACGACCGCTGAAGATACGTGCGATGCGGATGGCATTCTCATTCGCTTCAGCACCACCATTCGTAAAGAAGAAACAGTCGATATCGCCTGGAGTGATCTGGGCCAGCTTCGCGGCCAGTCGCGCTCGCACTTCTGTGGCCATGAACGGGTTCGCATATGGAAGCTTTGCGGCCTGTTCATTGATTGCGCGAATCACTCTTTCGTCACCATGTCCGATGTTGACGCACATCAACTGGCTGTTGAAGTCGATGAAGCGTTTGCCTTCGGGAGTCCAAAAGTAGATCCCCTTGGCATGATCTACAGGGATGGGGTCAACGGCCGCCTGTGCGGACCACTCGAAAAGCGTGTGACGACGAGAGAGCGCAACCATCTCTTCCCCGGTCATCGGTACAGTTTTGTTCTCAGCTGGACTTGTCATAATGGGCGGATGCTACTCAAATCGCGTGTGAATGACAACGGATGATTAGTGATTTCGGATTTGGGAATTCGGATTTCGAATTTTGTGTTAGTCACATGCCGCGATTTACGTGCCGGGACTCAAAGCGACACAGTAAAACGATTAAACGAAATCCGAAGTCCGAAGCTTGTCTCCTCGTCTACCCCGTGGTAGGCTCGCGCTCGCTTCCTTTACACAATATTCAGTTTCCGCCAGCTGTTTTTAAGAGCATTGCCGTTGGACGCAAACTCTCCGCGGAACTACGTTTTCATGACCCTCATTAGGAGGTAAGAGGATCCGATGAACCGACGATTAATCGCTGTCGCATGCATCAGTTCTATTCTGGGCATCGCACTGTTGCTTCCATTTCCAACGGGCTCCAGTAAAGCCGCGACTGCTGGGCCACTCGATCTCTCAGGCGAATTGAATGGAGCGCCGTACCGTATTCGCGTTCCCGCGGTATGGAACGGAACCCTCCTCGTTTTCGCGCACGGTTATCGCGACAAGGCTGACCATCCAGGAGAAATCGATAACCGAAATGCTGACATAGCTCCGAATGCAGCCCTTGAGGCCCCTTTGCTCGCTCAAGGTTATGCACTCGCCGGTTCAGCGTGGCGCGACAATGGTTGGGAAATCGAAGGTGCGATCCAAGACACGAAAGATCTCGCGGTGCTATTTCGTTCGTTGGTCGGTCAGCCCGATCGAACAATATTTTGGGGTGCATCGCTAGGAACAATCGTCGGCTTCGAGAGCATGGAACGATTCGGCGGTGTCTACGATGGTGCATTGTGCTTGTGCACAGCCGGCGCCAGCTCAACTCGTGTTTGGGATTCCGGAGTGGCTCTCTACCTCGCTTATGACGTCCTGTTTGGCGTACCTCCATCGTGGGGCACTGTTGGTGAAGTTCGGAACGACATTGATTTCGATACTGAAGTACTCGCTAAGCTAGCTCCGGAGATAAGCAATCCTGCTAACTTTCCGAAATGGGAGTTCATAAGGTTGGTGGCCCAAAATCCCGGCCGTGGTCTAATACCACCTCCGCCACCCGCCTTCTTTCCAGGTTGGGTGCTTACGGACATGTTCTTCCTCACTGAAGCGCGATCGGAACTTCAGCGTCGTGCTGGCGGGCCTTACGTCCAGAACGCCAACCAGGCTTACAGCCTAACGGCAGCCGAGCGGGTTTACTTAAACGGTATCGGAGTTCCGAGTCCTGTTATTGATGGCTGGCTGGCGCAAATGAATGCGCGGACGAACATCATCGCGCCACCTGCACCACGGAATTACCTGGAACACTACGCGACGTTCACTGGGAAGATAAAAAAACCGGTATTGACGCTCCACACCAAGATCGATCCACTTCTCGTGGTTGCGAACGAATCAGCTTACAACGAAACCATCGCGGCGGCCGGACGAAGCGATCTTCTGTTCCAGACCTTCACAAACGGCATAGGTCATTGCAACCTTACCGGTCCACAGATACTGACTGCTGTGAGTGCAATCGACAACTGGGTTCGTAATGGCGTGAAACCGACTGCTGCGAGTTTTCCGGCGGCACTTGGTTTCGATTCAGCTTTCGTTCCACCGCCATTCCCGCAACCGTGAAATAAGGGTGAAGGATGAGGGATGAAGGATGAAATCCTAATAACTTCTCATCCTTCCTCCTCATCCCGTTAGCTTGCTGACTTCCTCCGCTCGGGCTTTGCCTCAAAAGTCACATCTTGCCCAGGTCAGGAGTGTTTTCTTCGTGACGGTTCGCGTGACTTAATGGATCGCCCTCGTTTTCCCCCCTGAAAATTCCGCTTGACACTTTGCTCTCAAGGATTTAAAAAGAGTTAGTCTTTGTTTTGCCAACAAAGACGGTTCCTTCCTGGTCTCTTCCCCGCAGAGATCAAATCCAAAATCCAGCCCCGAGGTGCAAAAATGTCGTTCCCTCTTTTGTCTGCCCTCCGATCCAGCGATCTAGCTATAGATCTAGGTACTGCAAACACGCTCGTGTATGCCAAAGGCCGTGGCGTTGTGCTTAGCGAACCCTCGATCGTCGCCATCAATAGAGTGACGAATAATGTCGAGGCCGTTGGTAAGGACGCCAAGGAGATGTTAGGCCGGACCCCCGGCAACATCGTCGCGATTCGTCCAATGAGAGACGGCGTAATCGCGAATTTCGAAGTTACCGAGAAAATGCTGCAACACTTCATCCGCAAGGCACACAATGGCCGTACCTGGGTGAGCCCTCGCGTCGTGATTGGGATTCCGAGCGAGATCACTCAAGTGGAACGCCGCGCGGTTGAGGATTCCGCCTATCGTGCCAAAGCCTCCGAAGTGTACCTGGTCGAAGAAGCGATGGCTGCGGCGATCGGGGCCGGACTTCCGATCACTGAGCCGCATGGCAACATCGTCGTTGATATCGGCGGCGGCACGACAGACATAGCCGTGATCAGTCTCGGCGGTATCGTCTACGCGCGTGCGGTCCGTACGGCGGGCGATGCTATGGATACAGCAGTTGCCGACTACGTGAAGCGCAAGTACAACTTGCTGATCGGCGAGCGAACTGCGGAAGAGATTAAGATTCAGTTGGGAAGTGCCTTTCCGTTTGATGAGCCACTAAAGATGGAAGTCCGCGGCCGGAATTTGGTCGAGGGTATTCCGAAAACGATCGAGGTGTCAGACGAAGAAGTTCGCCACGCTCTCGAACCCGCAGTCAGCTCGATCATAAACGCGGTACATGTGGCACTCGAGCGAACCCCACCGGAACTGTCCGCTGACATCATCGATCGCGGCATCGTTCTGACGGGTGGCGGAGCACTCCTGAGAAATCTAGATAAGCGACTAAAAGTAGAAACCGGGCTACCGGTCTTCATCGCGGACGATCCGCTCACATCAGTAGTACTCGGCGCCGGCAAGATGCTCTCCGACTTCGCCTTGCTCAAGCGGGTGAAGTGGGAGAATACTTTGCAGTATTAGATCGTTGTCACCATTGACCGACTGTGTTCTTGGTGCTTTGTTCTTTGAGCCTAGTACTTTGAACCGAATTTCTGTGCCTTAAAACTTGCTGTGCTGGCGACCTACAAAGTTCCAAGCACAAAGCTCTAAGATCTTAACGCGTCATGTTGGACTTAGAATCACAACGAGCCAGGATTGAACTCATCATTACGCTGCTGGCGAAGCTCTACATCGTATTGGAGCTGTCGCCTGACGGTTGCCCGATCTGTAGAAAAGCACTGACACACGACGAAGAATGTCCTATTCTACTCGCGTGGGCGTTGCTGGATGCGAAACAGCAACATGATGCGCGCGCGGCGATTCGCACACTGGCTTTGAGCTTGGGCTGCGATGAGTCAGTAGCCGATCCAGTTACACACTAATTCGATCTCAACGTCCCGGGGGCGCGGCTATGAAACAATGCCCCACATGCAGTTCGTTATTTCCCGATGGTGATCGATTCTGCGAAGTCGACGGTACTAAGCTTGTCGCCGCGAGGAATCCAGACGGCAATCCGCGTGATAAGAGCGTTTTGACGCTGATAGGCGTAATAGGCGTTTGTGTTGGCGTGTCTCTGGTTTTTCTGTACCTCACATTCTTGCGGGGAAACACGACACCTGAGGTTTCTTCAAACTCAAATGCGAGCGCGCAACCGCAGCTTGCAACCATGCTCCAGCCAGTATCTTCGCCCGCACCGAGTGAGAGTCCATCGATTGAACCTTCGCCGTCGCCCAGTGTTCAAGTGTCTCCATCGCCACAACCTAGCGCGACTCCGGTCGAGTTGAGTTCGAGTCCTATTGCGGCTACAGCAGCGCCGCCATTGACTAGTCATGTCGTCATCACGTTAGTCAGTGGCGCAAAGATCGAGGCGGAAGAGGCCTGGCAAACTGGAGAAGGAATCTGGTATCGAAAAGGCACTGTCGTAAGTCTGCTTGACCCGAAGACCGTTAAGAGCATCGACAAAGTTGCCACCGCAGTCCCAGCACCCACCGTGACCAAATCCTCATCGCCGTGATGAATCATTGGCTCGCCTCCCGCACATCGTTCAGAGTCTCGGAGTTCGACGGAACAAAGCAACGTAAAAGATGAGCGCTCAATCTCCTTGAAGTAACTCAAGCGACTAAATTGCAGTACGGAAGGATGGCTTGCCCCGCTCAAGTTGCCCTGTAGTCACCGCGCGAAGATGTTCTGGGCTCGTCAGTTTAGGAAGGCCCAAAGAAATGAGGCTCGAGTGTTCTGCGTCTTGAGCGGGGGCAAGCCACCCTTCCATACTGCATCTATCGGAGCTTGAGATGTTCCGGCGAGCCTCCGCGCTGATCTTTTGCACGTCGCTCTGTTTAGTGGGAGTTGGAGGTCACATTGGCAATCGGCAATGGCTTCTGTTTCAATAGCGCTCAACACGCTCTTCAGCTGTAGCCCCGAACAGGATGAAGCGCCAACGTTTGGGTGCAAATGATGTCGTCAGAAAACTTTCCTCGCATCATCGGGCTTGCAGTTGTTCTAATCCTTCACTGCGGTGTTCGCGCCGAGAGTGCGTTCGCCAACTCTCTTTTTTCCCGTTCCCCACAAACAGGAAGCATTAAAGGCAAGGTCGTTGCTGACATACCTGATCAGCAGAAGACCATCCCCGGAGTAACTGTCACACTTAGCGGGAATATCATCGGAGATAAAAAGCTTCAAACTATCAGCGACGAAGAAGGCGCCTATAGTTTCACCGGATTAACAGCTGGAGATTACGTCCTGACAGTTCAACTGCAAGGCTTCGATAAGTACGAACAAAAGGTCAGCGTACAGATTGAAGCGACCGTTGAGTTGAATATCCTCCTTGCACCGACTGCGATCACAGGTACGGTCACTGTTACCGACGACCAAACTAACGCGAGCAAAACAGAATCAAGCGTTCCCGGCGTCATTACGACGGCCACTTTGCGGGACGCTCCTTTGATCGATCAGCGATTCCAGGACGCATTGCCATTACTTCCTGGCATCATTCGTGGTCCGGACGGCACCCTCAACATCAAAGGCACACGCCCGACACAGAGTGGCATCCTCGTGTCAAGCTTGAATGTTACGGATCCCGTAACCGGGAATCCCGCCATCGCTCTGCCGATCGAAGCCGTCGACACGATTCAGGTCTATTCAAATCCTTACTCCGCTGAGTTCGGTAAATTCACCGGAGCGGTCACGACGATCGAGACACGCTCAGGTAGTAATCGTTGGCGTTACCTGGTCACGGGTGTATTACCCCGGCCGCGCATACGTGATGGAAACATCTTTGGCATAGGTGCGGTGTCGCCGCGCATTGCTGTTGGCGGGCCAATAAAGAAAGACAAACTCTTCTTCTTCCAAAGCGTTGAGTACCGTTTTATTCGGAACGATGTTCCAAGTCTCGAAGATCTGAATGAAAGTCAGCGAGACATTCGTCGCGAGAGCTTCGACTCGTTTTCGAGGGTCGATTGGGTGGTGAATTCGATTCACCGTTTGACGGGAAGCTTTTCACTCTTTCCGCTCAAGCTCGACTTCGCCAACCTCAACACATTCAATCCAGCTGAAACCACGGCGAACATACATAACCGCGGCTGGTTTGTCGCTCTGAATGAACAAGCCGCCTTTCAATCTGGATCCCTGTTGCAATCGTCTTTGAGTGCCAAGCAATTCGACGTTGACGTCTTTGGCAATTCAGGCGCGCCGTATGCCATTACACCTGACCGGAGGTTTGGTGGTTGGTTTGATCGACAACATCGAGTCAGCCGCCGTTACGAATGGCTGGAGACCTTCAATTTTGCGCCAAAGAAGTGGAACGGCAATCACGCGATAAAGACCGGGTTCGATTTCAGCCACGCTTCGTTTCGTGGCTCCGATAACAGCCAGTCAGTTCGTGTTGTTCGCGCGGATGGAACGACGAGTCAGTTCATTGAATTCTTCGGTCCAGGAGCGCTGGATCAAAGTGAAAGTGAATTTTTTGCCTTCCTTCAAGACAAGTGGTCGCCGCGAAACTGGCTCACGCTCGATTTCGGTGTGCGTTACGATCGCGATGGAATCGGTAAGCAGAATAACTTCGCCCCGCGCGTTGGCTTTGCGCTCTTACCAACCGGCGCTGATCAAACGGTGGTACGCGGTGGCATTGGTCTCTTCTACGACAAGATACCTTTGAACATCGGCGCGTTTGAGCAGTTTCAGAATTTCAGAGTAACCACCTTTAACAGCGACGGGATCACCATTGCTGACGGCCCACGTTTGTACACGAATACTACGGAGCAAGACGCCCTGAAGAATCCGTATAGTGTCGCCTGGAGTCTGCAACTCGACCACGAGTTTACTTCGCGCTTCTTGCTGCGGCTGGGTTACGAGGAGCGACGGACACGTAACGACTTCATTATCGAACCCGTGAAGCAAGGAACAGATTCAGGAGTTTTGCTTTTAGAAAACAGCGGCCGTTCCGTTTACCGGGAGTTTCAAGTCGTAGCGCGCGCGCGCATTCAGGAGAAGCGGAATCTCTATGCGGCTTACGTAAAATCAGAAGCGCGTGGTGACCTGAACGACTTCAATTTGTACTTCGGCAATTTCCGAGATCCCATTGTTCGCGCGAATGAATATGGCGCACAGAACTTTGACTCACCGCACCGCCTGCTCGCATGGGGCGATTTTAGTTTGCCCTGGGATTTGGTAGCGACGCCTGTAGTCGAATGGCGCAGCGGGTTTCCGTTTTCGACGATAGATGAAGATCAGAACTTCGTTGGACCACGCAACGAAGGCGGTCGCTTTCCACCACTGGTGACATTCGACATCCTGGTTACTAAAGGCGTGACAATTCCCTTCCGCGGGAAGCGCTACAAGGGTCGAGTCGGCTTGTCAGTCTTCAATATCACAAACCATTGGAATCCGCGCGATATTCAAAACAACATCCACAGCGGCCAGTTCGGTACATTCTTCAACAGCGCAGATCGAAGCTTCCGCACCAAATTCGAACTCGTGAAGTTTTGATCTCCGATATAACCCTCAAGGTACCCAGCATCAGCACTCAAGCTCACTGAAATAGCTCAAGCTGCCATGATGCAAGTTGGGAAGGGCGGTTTACCCCCGGTGCGCCGGGGGTAAACCGGCCTTCCTAACCTGTTTTCAATTTAGCTTGAGTTGTTTCAGTGAGCTTGAGCGCTGATTGTTTTGTACGTCGCATTGTTCCGGGGACTTGCGGTCATGCACCTTGAGCTTAGCTCTGAAGTTTGGGGTCCTGATAGCACCCGAATTCTTGGATCAGCTTCACATTTTCGAGTTCACAACTTTTTACAATTCACGCCGAACTTTCTACTAACCTCATCAGTATTACCCACCAGCCTAACAATTAGTAACGCACGCCGACTTCCGGAATAAACCAGAAGGCCTACCACAATTTGGACCAAGAGGAGACTGCCATGAGGAAACTGTTCAGGCATCCACTTGCGATTGTCGCATCCATAGCAGTGTTGACAACCGCCGCCGTGACTAGTGTCACTGCACAATATTCAAACGGCTCAGTTAAGACGAGTGCAACAAACGGCAATGACGTTGGGGCATCTCAGCGCTCGTATCAACAGGCGCGACGAGTGCTTGATGAAGGTATCGAGGCCATGGGTGGGCTCGAAAATTTGCGGGCTATCAAGGATTTCACTCTGAAAGAAAAAGGAAGGATTCACGCTCGATACCAAAGCCCAGCACCTGATGGACCTATCGCGGTTGGTACGTCAGAGGAAACACTTATCGTCGATAACGAACGCGGACTGCTCTTCGACGAATTGAAAACTACAACTGGTGGCTTCAACAACTGGATCACAACGATCATCAAGGGCACTGAAGGCCACACGCTCGACATGTGGTCGAGGACAGACACACCAATCGCGAATCCATCAATAAACAACTTCCGCGGGCAGATTCGACGCCTCCCTCCATTCGTTTTGCTTGAGGCATTAGACCGCGCGCCGACTCTACGCTGGGTTGGGGAAGATCAACTGAATGGGAAGAAGCAGAGAGTGATCAGCGTCATTCGTCCCGACAATCAACAGTTGGCGCTTTATTTTGATGCGCAAACGAATCTGTTAACGCGGTACGAATACCTGTACGCCGATCCGATGGCCGGTGATTCCGTGATCGGACAAACTTATCCGGCTTATCGCGACGTCGGCAAGCTGAAGATCCCCACTGGCCGAATCCTACACAACTCCGGTGGAGTCGTTCAGGAAACCGAGTACACCGACGTGCAAATCAATAGTCGGCCGGCCGAAAGCGTGTTCGCGCTGGCCCAGGGCTTTGAAAAACTCGAGGCACCGCCAGCCACGCCGCCGCCACCGGCCGTAGCAAAAGTCGCCGATGATGTGTACATGCTTAACGGGCTCGCTGGTGGAACCCACAACATCATGTTCGTCGCTTTCAACGACTACGTGCTGGTGATTGAAGCTCCGGAACAGATTATCTATGGCAGCAACTCGGTTCAGGCACTGTCGAAGATCAAAGAAACGGTACCTGGCAAACCGATCAGGTACCTCGTGTTGACGCATCATCACTCTGATCACGCGGGTGGATTCCGGGAATACGTGGCTGAAGGTACGACGATTGTGACCGCACCGGGCAACAAGAGCTTTTTAGAGCAGGTTGCAAAAATCGAGTCCTCTATGCTGCCTAAGACAGCATGGAGTAAGCGACCGATGACGATTGAGACCGTAGAAAACAAGAAGCGGGTGTTTGAAGACGACAAGCACCGCGTGGAGTTGTACGACATCGGACCAAATCCGCATGCGAAAGAGATGCTTGTCGCGTACTTGCCGAAGGAGAAGATCCTGTTTCAGGCCGACATGCTCAATCCCAATGCGAACGGCTCCATCCCGATCGCGCAAGACGTCACGTTGAGTTTTAGTGAGAACTTGCAGAAGTTAGGATTAGCTGTCGAAAAGATCTATGGCGTGCACGGCCGACCTGCGACACTAGATGAGTTGAAGACATCAATCGACCGCCGGAAGACGTCGGAACTAAAGATCCAAAGCGGCCAGTGAACCATACCATTGCCGATTGCCGATTGCAGATTGCCGATTGAGATGTCGGCTCGCGTCAATCGGTAATCGGCAATGTCTCAAAACACAGACGCCGTTAGAGTCACATCCGCATTCTTCCATGCGCGGTTGAATTCTTCCTTTGCTTTGCGCGCTTCGCCAGTCTTCTTCTGGGCCTCCAAACTCTGGACCAGGCCAAACAATGCCCAACCATCGTTTCTGAAGTCACGCAGATCCTCGCGGTAGATAGCTTCAGCTTCTTTTGCACGACCCGCCTTTAGCAGCGCTGCGCCTAAATACAATCGCATCGACTGTCCCCAGTCAGGCGGCTCGACGTATTTCAGCGTGTCTTGCAACTTCACTGCTTCTCTGAATTCGTTTATTGCTTCGTTGTGGCGTGCACGCGTTGAAAGAATTTCACCTGAAAGTCCATGTACCGATAATTGGAGAACTGTCGGAGCTGGATTCGCAACCGTCAGCAATTCTTTGACGCTTGGATCCACGGCCAATGTTTTAAGTTCCTTTAGTTCCTCTTCAGCTTTGTCGAGTTCTCCGCGGCCCACAAACGCGCTGCCGCGCACGTAATGCCACAGACCACGGAGATACGCTGAACCGTGTGGCTCTGGTTCTGCGAGAACAGCCGCCCATTTGCCGAACACTTTATTGATCAGCCAAATCGTTGAGCCAGCGCGCTCGACACCACCCATTCCCTGATGGGACGAACCGGCCGAGGCTGCCTTCGCGGCTTCGATTGCGCGCGCATAATTCCCCTGATGCATTGCAGCGTAGCGCAGAAAATCCCACGCGTGTCTTGCATGCGTCAGTGAGGACATCCCGTACGTACCAAGACTCGGCGTCGCGCGGTCTCCCCAGGCGTTTTTGAAAACACCATCGGCTGCCAACGAACGTTGATTACTGAGAACGGCCTCATCGTAAAACCCGGTCCTCACATAAATGTGCGACGGCATGTGGACCAGGTGTCCTGCCTTGGGCATGAGCGACTCCAAACGACGAGCTTGCGGTAGTGCGCGCTCCGGTTCAGCAGAACTTTCGAACAGATGAATGTACAAATGAACCGCGCCTGGATGATTGGGATCTTTGGACATGACGTGTTCCAGTGCCCTCACAGCTTCGCGAGTGCCCGGCAAAGGCGAGCCGTCACGTTTCCAGTAGGACCACGCCGCGTGAGTCATCAAGGCATCCGCGTACAGGTAACCCGCTTCAAGATCGTTTGGATACTGCTTAAAAAGTTTTTGCGTTGCTTCGATGTACTTCATATCGCGAAGATCGCGATCCAGGTATCGTTCAGTGTCGTAGCGCACTGCGAGAGCTTCAATGAGCGCCTGTTCAGCAGGAGAACCGTTTGCCGCGCGTTCACGAGCTGCCGCCATCGCCTTTCGTCCTTCTTCTTTTGGATCATCCGGAAATCCGAGAAAGCGGCTGTTAGGAATTGGGCCAAGCGTTAGTGCTAAGCCCCAATAGGGCATTGGATGGTTGTTGTCGTGACGAATCGCTTCTCTGAAAGACGCGGCGGCTTCAGGTGAATAGTAACCATAGACAAGTCGCAGACCCTGATCAAAGAACTTCTGCGCCATTTCAGATTTGGTTGAAATGCGGCGGCTGTAGGTTCCAAGTCCATCAACAAGCACTGCGTATGCGGTGCCGCTGTTTGTCGCTCTCGCGAGTGCCTGATTCTCTTGAGCAGTGGATGTCGCGTGCTGAGCAAATAACGGCGCGGAGCATAAGCACAGAACAACAATTAGCGGGATGAGTTGATTGCGATACGACACCGGAGGTTTGCTGTTCATAAGATCGCCCCTTTCAGATTCGGGGATGATACAACACCTGACAATCATCTCCTGACAGAAATCGCACAATGCATGACACAAGACTTCCCGACTTTGTTGGTCGGAGTATAGAATGCGCGCCGAATTAGGTGACCACACCAAACAGGAGCCCGTGAACATATGTCCGCCAACCGATTCCGCGGATTTTCTACGCTCGTACTCGTACTGTCGCTCATAATCAGCGCAGCACCAGCAGCTACCCAATCGACCACTCCAGATCCTAATGCAGCTTATCTGAATCCATCTCTCCCATTGGATCGGCGCGTCGACGATCTGATCTCGCGCATGACACTTGAAGAAAAAGTGTCGCAGATGATGAATGCTGCGCCCGCTATCCCGCGCCTGGGCATTCCCGAGTACGACTGGTGGAACGAAGCGTTGCACGGCGTCGCACGCGCAGGGATCGCCACAGTATTTCCGCAGGCAATCGGTCTCGGAGCGACATTCGATCCACAGTTAATGAATCGCGTTGCAACCGTCATATCAGATGAGGCACGCGCCAAGTATCATGAGGCCCAGCGCCGCGGCAATCGGAACATCTACTACGGTCTAACTTTTTGGTCGCCTAACATAAACATCTTTCGCGATCCGCGTTGGGGTCGTGGCCAGGAAACGTACGGGGAAGATCCATACCTCACAGCGCGTCTCGGAGTCGCATTCGTCAAAGGGCTCCAGGGTGACGATCCGAAATACCTTAAGACTGTTTCGACACCAAAGCACTACGCCGTTCACTCCGGACCAGAGCCTGACCGCCATAACTTTAACGCAGCGGCAATTGAACGCGATCTACGTGAAACATATTTAGCAGCGTTTCGCGCAACAGTGATGGAAGGTCACGCCAAATCCGTGATGTGCGCATACAACCGAACAAACGGTGAGCCCTGTTGTGCAAACACGAAACTACTCGGAGACATACTGCGTGGCGAGTGGGGCTTCGATGGTTACGTGGTCTCCGACTGTGGCGCGATTGACGACATCTATCAGCGACACCAGTTCGTGAAAACTGCTGAGGAAGCGTCGGCACTGGCGGTTAAGCGCGGGACCGATCTTGAATGCGGCAGCAGCTATAAATCGCTGATCAACGCTGTGAGACAAGGGCTGATTTCTGAGGCAGAGATCGATCGCGCCGTAAAACGACTTTTCGAAGTGCGCTTCCGCCTCGGAATGTTTGATCCTCCAGGCATGGTCCCTTACGCGAGCACTCCATTCTCGGTGAACGACTCTGATGAACATCGACAACTCGCGCTTGAAGCAGCGCGAAAGTCGATCGTGCTTCTCAAAAACGAAAAGAACACCTTACCTCTGCGAAAGGATCTCAATTCGATCGCTGTCATTGGTCCAAATGCTGATGACCTGCAAATATTGTTAGGTAACTACAACGGTGAACCCTCGCGCTCTACCACACCACTCGCAGGCATTCGGCAGCGCGTGTCGCCGCGGACGAAAGTCACGTACGCAATGGGCACAACGCATACGCAAATCTCTGCAGTGCCTGTACCGGCGTCGGCCTTGCGCGGACCCGATGGCGAGCGCGGACTACGTGCCGAATACTTTGCGAACAAGAATCTTGAAGGCTCCCCTGCGTTGAAGCGGATCGATGAAGTAGTGAACTTCGACTGGAACACTTCGAGTCCAGCGCCTGAACTTCCAGTAGACGACTTCTCCGCACGCTGGACCGGCAAGCTTACTCCCACTACCTCTGGTAAGTACCGCTTGGGCGCAACTGCTGACGACGGTGTGCGCGTCTATCTCGATGGGAAGTTGATCGCTGAAGATTGGACGAACCACGCTCCAACAACTGTTACTGGTGAGGTCGAACTGCAAGCCGGCAGGAGCTACGACGTAAAGATGGAATACTACGAGAGCAAGATCGGTGCGGTCGCAAGATTGGTCTGGCAACTTCCAGTCGTCAACGCTGGGTCACCTTATGCGGACGCAGTAAAGGTGGCGAAGGAAGCGGATGCGGTAATCCTTGTTCTCGGTTTATCGCCGCTGCTTGAAGGCGAAGAGATGAAAGTGAGCGAACCCGGTTTTGTCGGAGGCGACCGTTCGGACATCCAGCTCCCTGCACGGCAACAGGCATTACTTGAAGCAGTCGCTGCCACTGGTAAGCCGATCGTGCTGGTATTGACCTCAGGCAGCGCGGTGGCAGTGAAGTGGGCCGACTCTCACGTGGGAGCGATCGTGCAGGCGTGGTATCCGGGTGAAGAAGGAGGGACGGCGATCGCCGACGTGCTCTTCGGCGACTACAATCCCGCGGGTCGACTTCCCGTCACGTTCTACAAATCGGTGGACCAGTTGCCGCCATTCGACAACTACGCGATGGACGGGAGGACATATCGATTCTTCAAAGGCCAACCGTTGTATCCGTTCGGATTCGGTCTTAGCTATGCAAGATTCAAATACTCGAGCATTAATATTTCATCGCCGCGCGTGAAGCCAACAGACACGGTTACAGTCAGCGCGACGGTGGAGAATGCGAGCAATCGCACCGGTGACGAGGTAGTCCAGCTTTACGTGACGGATGTTGAGGCATCGGTGCGGGTGCCAATCCGTTCACTTGCGGGCGTCGAGCGTGTGCATTTGAAACCAGGAGAGCGCCGTGTTGTGAAGTTCACACTGGAGCCGCGACAATTGTCAGTGATAACTGATGATGGTCGGGTGGTCGTTGAGCCGGGTGCGTTCAGAGTGAGCGTCGGTGGAAAGCAACCGGGCTTCACGGGAAGTGCCGATGCAGCAACGACAAGTTTCGTCGAAGGCCGGTTCTCAGTGATAGGTCAGCCAACTGAACTAAAGCGGTGAGGTCACGATAAGAGCCTACGTACTCCACTCTAACCGAGGTTGTGGAAGCAATTAGCGATTCAACTTGTTGCTGGGAGCGCGGACGTCCTCGTCCGCAACGCGACGCAGTCGCGCAAGGCCTGTTC
>DATIBJ010000051.1:0-6324 GCA_035457565.1 Pyrinomonadaceae bacterium
ATTGCTCAACCGAATGTCCGATATGCTTTTCAGCTTGTCGTTGACTTACCGAACATTCAAGATCCCCGAAAACTACTCAAGCCAAAGTCCTAATCGGCTCGCTCTCTGTGTGAGTCTCTGTGCTGCTCTGTGCCTGGGGTAAAAGAGATCGCACAAAAATACGACCACGGAGGGCCCGAGTACACAAAGGTCGCACAGAGATTTCGGATCACTATTCAGCGTCCCGGGGTTTATCGACCATCAGAAATTGCAGGGTGAGACCAGGGCGGGAACTTTTGGAGGAACCGTGTCGCGGAATTTGATGCGCTGTCTACGCAAATCTGCGACCGCATCTTCGACGTTTTCAGGCGTTAGACTCATGCCGGCTTGGAAGAATACCCAATCAATATCTTCCTCGTATTTGCGAACTCCTGCCGTCTTCGCCATGCCATCGCGGATAAACCATAGATTGAAATTGATCGACATCGTGTCTTCGGGATAGTAATTCCCGCCGTGTTCAATGAAGAGTTTGCCGTCGAGGAAATAACGCACCTTTCCATCCATCACCTGCGTCACCAGGGTGTGCCAGCCGCCCTGGGCAGTTCGATTGGTTTCAAACACATTATCCTTCTTCCAATTGGGTTCAGGGCTAAAGGTTTCCCAGGTCGTCGCGTACAGAGTTGGCCCATCGATGCCCCAGCCGCCGTTTGGTAGATACTCCCAGTCTAACTCGCTGTAATCGGGATCCATCGGAGCTTTCAGAGGGCTGATCATGTAAAAGCTTTGCACCAACTGATCACCACCAGGTCCTGACGTCGGCTTGTCTGTGAAACGAACACGAGCAGCATACGTGCCTTCGAGATATTTCCGTTGATGACAGATCTGCGTCTGCGTTGTTTTCGCGCTGGTACCGTCGGTGGACGAAGTCATGCGAATGATCGAGTTCCCTGGATTCGTTGGATCTTTGACGATCGTCACTCCTGCGACCGACCAGGTTGCGCCAGGCACGCCGGGCCATCCCGGCTCCGTGCGAATGATCCACCCGTTCTTTGCTAGTTGTGCCTTGTTGAGATAACTAAAGTCGTCGAACAGAAGTTGGTTCATCTGTCTCGTCGAGGCTGTCTGAGAACCGTAAGCTAACGCGTTCCGTAGATTTCGAGCGGGACTGGCGCTCGCGATCACGCACAGTATGCTGACGCTGCATGCAATCCAGAATGAGAGGACCGATCGTTTCATTGGTCAGAACCGTTCATCAAGGTACTCAACAACTCCAGCAGCTTGTCATAGTCTACTGGCTTTACTAAGTGGCCATTGAAACCAGCTTCCTTCGATTTGCGCCGATCGTCATCCTGACCCCATCCGGTCAGAGCGATCATGACGATATCTTTACCCCAGGGCTGTTGACGTACGCGGCGGCAGACCTCATGCCCGTCCAGTTTTGGCAAACCGATATCAAGCAGCACGACTTCCGGACGGTTTCCTTCAATCGCGGCGACAGCTTCCTCGCCGTCGTGCGCCATGTACGTTTTATTGCCCGTGATTTCCAGCAGCATCGCGAGGGAATCTGCAGAATCTTTGTTGTCGTCAACGATGAGAATACGGCGCTGCGTTGTTTTCTCTACGCTTAGCGCGGGCTCCATTGTGCTTAATGGTTTACTGACGATTGGTAGACGCACGACGAATTCACTTCCTTGTCCCTCGCCAGCACTTTTTGCTTCGATAGATCCATCGTGCATTTCTGTCAGTCGCTTCACTAATGTCAATCCTATTCCGAGTCCGCCTTGAGATCGTTCCGAATTCCGATCCACTTGCATAAACATCTCGAAAATACTGTCTAGCTTATCCTTAGGTATTCCGGCTCCGTTGTCCTTCACCGTGACTAACACCTCATTGTTGACCCGCTTTGCTGTTAGCGAAATAGTTCCGTTTGGTCTCGTGTATTTGCAACTGTTGTTAAGCAGGTTGCCAAAGACTTGAGCCAGGCGAACGCGATCTGCGTACAGATAAATTGGCTCGTTCGGCAAGTCGATGGTTAGCTCTTGTTTTGCTGCGTCGATAAACGGACGTGCAACTTCAACTGCCTGTTGGATCACTGACGATAATTCGACGTCCCCGCGGCGCAACTCGAGACGATCGTGCGTGATGCGACTCAAATCGAGAAGATCATCTACAAGTCGCACCATCTGATTTAGCTGACGCTCAAAAGTGTCATGTGCGCGGTTAATAATTGCGGAATCGCCGTTCGCGCGTTTTAACACCTCGAGCATATTGCTCATAGGAGCAAGCGGATTCCTGAGTTCGTGTGCGAGTGTCGCGAGAAACTCGTTCTTCCGCTGATCCGCTTCAGAGAGATCCACTGCCAACCGCTGCAGATCGTCCGTCAGTTTTTTCCGTTCGGAAACGTCCTGACTAACGGTCGCGAATCCTACGGGTTGGTTCGTATCATCTGTCAGGGTCAGCACTTTGTAAGCCATCCAATGGGCTTTGCCCGTTTTGAAGTTGCGAAAGCGAACCTCGATCTCACCGTGACCGTCCTCGAGTACCTTCGGAAAAAACTGGTTCATGATCTTTTCCTGATCTTCAGGGAAGAAGAATTCCCGAACCGGTATTTGCCGAGCCTCTTCGATGCTCTCGAGGCCTACCATTTCTAAGCCAGCGTGATTGATGAAGAAGGGAATGCCTTGCAGATCGCACATGCCGATAAAATCAGTGCTGTTCTCGACGACCGTGACGAAGTTTTGGCGCTCGCTTTCGAAGCGCTTGCGCTCGGTGATATCGCGCGCGACCTTCGACGCTCCAATAACGTTCCCTGAGTCATCTTTGATGGGCGAAATTGTCAGTGAAACCATGATCCGTTGACCATCTCTATGCATTCGCTCAGTTTCAAAGTGTTCGATCCGCTTTCCCGCTCGCAGACTGGCAATGATTTGATCCTCCTCCTCAATGCGTTCAGGCGGGATTACAAGTGAGATATGACGACCCACAGCCTCTGCAGCGGCGAAGCCGAAGAGTCGCTCAGCAGCTGCGTTCCAACTTTGAATAATCCCATCAAGCGACTTGCTGACAATCGCATCGTTTGACGACTCGATGATTGAGGCCAAAAGCCGGGCCGTTTGAAGTTGCGTTGCTTTGTCGCGTTCTGTTAGACGTTGTGCAGTCACGTCGCGAAAGATCAAAACACAGCCGAACACATATCCCTGCTCATTCCGAATCGGCGCGGCGCTATCATCGATCGGGCATTCAGTGCCGTCTTTTCTAATAAGGACTGTGTGGTTTGCGAGACCAACAACGACGCCTTCGCGCAACGCTCGCGTCGCTGGATTCTCTACTGGCTGACGCGTGACTTCGTTGATGATGTGAAAGACGCGTTCGAGCGGTTGACTGAGTGCGTCGTTATGAGACCAACCGGTTAACGACTCCGCAACTTCGTTGATATATGTAATGCGTCCTTCGTTGTCGGTGGTTACGACCCCGTCACCAATACTTCGCAGAGTGACTCTGAACGCTTCGCGGCTCTCGGCGATACGAATTTGAGCCCTGCGCCCCGCTTCGCCGATCACGATAACGAGCGAAGACGTGAACAGATACGCGACCAGCCCAACGAAATTCGCGAAGCTACTCAAATCAAAATGGCCGCGCGGTTCGATGAAGAGGTAGTGACAAGCACCGTAGCCGATAAGAGCAACTGGAATCGCGAGGCGATATCCGCCAAGCCACACGGCAGCGGCGACTGCGCCGAAGAGAGTGACGAGCGGCAGCGTATCGCCCATCAGTGGATCGAGCAGCCAACGTAGTACGACGGCGACGACGAGGGTGACGAATCCCAGCCCGTAGGTTCTGAGTGCACCAGTTAATGCCGCTGTTTCGGTTTGCATCTACACGTGCCTTGATCTTGAGAAATACAGAAATTCTATCGTTGAAGCATAAAGGCGTCCAATTTCAATGCCGATGGCCTTGCCGTAAAGAAGAATTTTCAAAACCCACCTAACTTTTTCCTCGTAACATGTCTCTATACCAATGAACGACCTTCGTGTGATGTGGAGCACCGATGACATCGTTTGAATCGCCCGATGAAGTGCTCGTGCTTGCGGCGATTCTCGGCAACCTTGACGCTTTCGAACAGCTCGTCATTCGCTATCGACCTGCTGTTGTGAGATTGGCGCGCACTATTGTGGGCAACAATCATGCGGAAGATGTTGCGCAGGAGGCATTATTGCTCGCATTCAAGGCGCTGCCGACGATCGATGAACCGGGCAACTTTGCGGCATGGTTGTCGGCTATCACGCGTCATCGAGCGTTGCGGTTTGGAAAGAGTGAGTCAGTACATATGAACAAACGAGTAGCGCTCGATGAGGCGCTGCTCGACAAGATCGAAGCACTGACCATCCCCATGAGGGATCCAGAACGAGACGAATGGTTGGTACAGGCGCTTGATAGTCTTCCTGCTGATTATGGCATGCCATTGAGACTACACTTTCTCGACGACATGCCGTTGAAAAGAATTGCGGCGTTCATGGGGGTGCCTCTGTCAACAGTGAAGTGGAGGATTCATCACGGGAAGAAGCTGTTGAGAAGTAAAGTATCGGATGAAAGGAGAATCGGATGGAACAAGAAACAGTAAAACTACTGAACGTGTTGCGAAGGATCGCGCGGGCCGCGGGATATGCAGCGTGGACTAAACCACGACCAGATGCGACGCAGTTTTGCGTTGGTCAATACAACCGCGTGCTGGCCCGGCTAACTGAGCTTGAGCCCACAATCAAACCGCTATTCACCCCTTTGAATGAAACTGCTTCGGCGGAGGTAGCTCGCATTGCGGCAAAGGAATTACTCGCCTACTTTGAAGCGGATGAGCCTGAGATTTCGTTTCTGCCAGGATCATTTCTTGGTTGTGGAGCGGGCAAGGCTCGAGTGAGAGTGGTGCCGATTTCGGTTCAGTGCGATTGACCTGACTATTAGTGCTTCGCGTTCATTTGAGAAACGATACTTTCGCGATCCCATGAGGAGTGTGTATGGAACGAGAAAAAGAGTTAGTTAAGCTGATTAATGTCCTGCGGCGCACATCGCGCATGGCGCTGCAATCAGAGTGGACGGGCGGCAAAGACGATGCGGCAGCGTTTTGCGCGGACCAGTACAATAGAGTGCTCGCGCGCCTGAAGGAATTGGATCCTGGAGTGGGTGTCGTGTTCGAACCGTTGCCGACCGGAAGTTCCTTGACGGTTGTTGCGATGGCTTCGCGTCAACTCGCTGCGTATTACGAGGACGAGCTTGGACCCGCGAAAGGTTTCGGACGTGGGTATGGGTTTGCCTTCGACCCGAACAAGTTTAAGGAGTTCTGGGAGAAGTCAGCACGTGAGTTTGAAGACATGGGCGAGTTCATCCGCGAAAGCATCGACGAATGGCTCCGACACAAAAAGGAAGCGAGTCGATCAGAGCAAGGGAAGGAGAGTGGAAATCAATAGCTTACCGCTCTGCTGTCAATCACTCATTCTTCGACTGCAATCGTTTCCGGTGGAGGTTGTGTTTGTAACTCTCTTCTAGAAACTCCACGCCATCCGCCGTGAGATACATTCGCGCATCATCCGTATTAATCAACTTCTTTTGCGCAAGAAACCAAATCGTAAATTCAAGCTGCTCACGCGGCCGGCCAATCATCCGTTCGAGCTCGCGCAGATAAATTCCCGGATTCGCAGAGTCGACACGTCGCTTCGTATACAACGCTTCCAGCACTGTGAGCCGTACGACTTGCTCTAGTTCGAAATTGTTTTCCGACTCAGCCCCCGCCGATATGACGCGCCAGCGATCCTTTTTTCGTTTTTGGTTCGTTGCGTCATAGCCTGCGCGCTTCTCAGGGTTTGACAACACCTGATACGCCTCGGTGATCTCCCGGAAGCGAGCTTCGTTTCCCGTTTCCTTATTGTCAGGGTGGTAACGCTGGGCGAGGCTTCGATAGACCCGACTGATAGTTTCGGGCTCAGCGTTGTCGCTGACTTGAAGCACTTCGTAATAATCGACGTCGTCACCAAGTGCCATGGGGCTTCACCTTTCTGCTAGTGGGCTGGGAGCTTTTTACTTTCATCGAACTTCAGTCAAAAGTTCGACGACCTGACTTGAATGATACCGCAGGGAATGGTTCTCTTGGGAACTTTTCGTCGTCGAGTAGCTTTGGACAAAGAGTCCGGAATACCACCGCCGCGGTCGGTGGATGTTTCATACTTAGCCTACAAATCAAGGTCGTTCTCTCGCCGCAAATCCCACCGACGGGGCGAGACTGTGTCAAAAATCGGGTAGCAGTGTGAAAGGAAAAAAGAGAGAAGCAAGATGGTTAGAGTGGTATAAAGCATC
>DATIBJ010000052.1:0-34831 GCA_035457565.1 Pyrinomonadaceae bacterium
ATTCAACGTTGAGCGTAAGGCACGTTGAGCGGGGGCAAGCCACCCTTCCTTACTTGCATTTATCGGTTCTTGAGCTGTTTCAATGAAGATGAGCGCTGATCCTCCCGACGTTGCACCTTCCGATGAGATCTGAGTGCCATGCACATGAGCGACGGTGACGACCGTTCCAACATGCAATTCCTTCAGTTATCAGTCGCGGCTTCACGGCTCTGAATTGCTTTAACTGTTAACTGAGCTTGTTGGCGTACGCGGTCGCTCACGTCATCTCTCGCAGCGTAGCTCTCAATCGCCTGAACGTCTCCTGACTGCCCGATCAATGCCAATCCTCGCAACGCCTCGTAGACACTTCCCTCGTCAGAGTTCAAACTGAGAACCTCGTCGCCAGTCACAACTTGAGAGCCATTTTGCTTGTTAACGCTATTGATCTTTCCCGGCAGCGGTGAACGTAGTTCCACCACGCCATCAGTTCCCTGAATTCGAGCCAACAGTGCGCCGCGCGCAATTTGAGAGTTTGGCTTCAGAGAGCTCGCTATAGTTCCGGTAGCGGAAGACTTCACCGCATATTGCTGGAGTACAAACAACAGCTCTTCTCGACCGCTCGCATCATTGAACCTGACAAGGGCCAGCGCGGCGTTGCGTCGTACGATCGGTTGTTCGTCTTTAACTAGTTTCAGTAAAGCCTGATGGAATTCCGGTGATTTGTTATCGAAGCCCATCACCCACGAAACGGTAAGCCGGAATTCCGTCTCGGGATTGCCGCTTAGCGTAACCAGCTGCGGATACCATTGTTTTACACCGGGATCTCCGCGTTCAATGCGTTGCTGAATTTGCAGCAACGCGTGTTGGACGTGTCGGGGGTTCTTTTCGTCAGCGAGGTACTTCGAAACATCTGCATCTGAGATCTCGCGACCGAACCAACTGAAATACCACGCGAGAAATGTCGCGGCGACAAACAGGATGGCCAAAAACAGAATGGGACCGGAACCACGGACACGGCGCCGTGCTTCTATCACTCTTGCCTCGGACTCATTGACACCATCTATCATCTGACGCGGTCAAAGCTTAAACGTAGTGGACGATAGTAATTAACACCCCGCGGTAGCGGGAGGTCCAGACTCAACCGACATCATTGCACCAGCCGGGGGCGCAACGTGTGCCTCAACTACAGAACGGGAGCGAAGCGGCCGATTTTCACGTAGCGGTCCACAACGCGAGTTGAATCGGTCGCTTCGTGTAGGTGAGTGCACCTAAAACGACTCAATCCATCGTATTCCTATTCATCGCGACGGATAGATCTGGTACAGCATCAGATACACGATCACGCCAGTGATCGACACGTAAAGCCACAGTGGCAATGTCACTCTCGCGATCCGCCGGTGCTTAACAAAGTCAGCTCGCAATGCGCGCCGGAACGTTACGATCACAAGCGGCACGATAACTACCGCCAGCACAGTATGCGTAAGCAAAATGGTGAAGTACAGCGGACGCACAAAGCCTTGACCCGCAAAACGCGTCGCGCCGTGTTGAAAGTGATAAGTGAGATAGGAACAGAGGAAGGTTATCGAAACGACCAGTGCGGAGATCTGGCAAGCACGATGTGCCGCGATATTCCCTTTGCGTATAAAAATATAACCCGACAACAATAGAACAAAACTGGTGGCATTCAGAATTGCATTGAGGTGCGGCAGGTAGGAAATGTAATCAGACATTCAACTTCGCTCAATCTGTTGAGCTACCTGCTTTCCCTTTTCCGTTAAAGAATAGAAGTCGTTACCTTCCTCCCTTAGCACACCCTCGCTCACCAACCGTTCGACAGTGTCGAAAACTGCGGTCCGCGCTTCAGGGTCATTGCCTCCGGCTTCAAACAGTTCATGCAGGTCGAGGGAATCCTTGCCCCAGACCGCGAAGCTTTGCAACACCTCTTTTGTCAGTTGGTCCACGATAAAGCGCGAATGTTCAGGCGTCCTTTGTGCCGGCGCCGAACCGGTTGACTATGGCGCGAACATCTGGAGGAACTGCCCGACCTTTCGCATCGAGCAGTGGTGGAGTTTTGGCCGTTACCTTTTGTCCCGGGAAACGAGTCGCACCCCAATCCTGTGCACCATCGACAGACTTCTTTAGGAATGGGATGGGCAGTTTGTTTTCAGACTGAAGATACAGCAACGGGTTGACTGCGAAGGCGAGAGCCAACACCAAACAAACAGTGATGATGAAGAGGTTGTCCGTTGACAGTAGTTCGTTTGTGGTAACAATAACGAAAACGATCATCGCCAGAAAAGCGAGCGAGCCAATAATGCATATCAGGTTCAGCAGTCTGGTTTCTTTGCTCATCGCGTAACTTGCGACCATTTTTCAGTGCTTCGCTTTACCGGCCGGTTTTCGTTTCTCACCTAGTTCTTCGTAGCCACACCGTTCACATTGCCACACAGGAAACACATCATTAGGGTCTCCTGAAGATTGGTATACAGCGCGATTTGAAGGGATGATCTTTCCGCCACATCGAGGACACGCACGGCCACGCGTGGTTCGCTTTTCGATGTCAATCTGGAGCTGGTTATCGTCCGCCATTGTGACAGAACCGGGAGCAGTGACCGGCTGAATCTAAGATCCTTTCAAAACAACCGGTCGCTACCACTCCCGGTACTGTAAACCTAATCCTTATCAAACTGACCTTTGTGACGTCGCAAAACAATGAAGATCGAACAGAATATCGTTACCGGTGGCAACAGAAGAACCAGCACACCAATATTGTAGCCGCGAATGAAACTCGCATCGGTGGAGCTTGACAACACTGCTTTGCACATCGAGCACTGAGCTAATGCTGCGTCGCTCGATAACAAAAGCAGAACCAATCCAAGCACCAGGAATACGACACGTCTCATCACGGTTCCTCCGCGGGTGGCGGTGCAACTGCCGGTGCTTCTTTGTGTTGATAGCGCAACCCTGATGACCGGAAGCTATCGGGAAAGAACACAAAGAGCAAGATGATACAAACAACAAGCATCGGCACAATCGTGAGTATCAAACTCAGCCGCTCGAATTTCAAGTGCATGAAGTAGGCGACGATCAGTGCCGCCTTGATAATCGAGAGCCCGAGCAGGATCGTGAGCATGATGTGGATGGCCATCGGTCTGTAGGCCAGGAAGATCTCTATGAGAGTCAACCCCACCAGCCAGACCCAGATGGAAATGAATAGCTTGTTACTACCGGCAAAATGTTCTTCAGCGTGTGCGCTCATTCGCGATTCCTCCTGGAAACTAACGAGCTAAGTGTCCGCCAACGTCGACAGACATGATGTAAATCAACGGGAACACAAACATCCACACAAGATCGACGAAGTGCCAGTACAGTCCGCTGATCTCAATGTCTTCATGTTTCAACTTCTTCGCGCGCGCTGCGACCACCGCCAGATAAATCGTGCCGGTAAAGACGTGGAACATGTGCAAGCCAGTGATCGTGAAGAAAGTTGCGCCGAATAGTGGTGTCGGTGGTTTGCCATCCGGTCCAGTGAAGACCTGCACCCAATGCTCAGGCAGAAAAAATGGCCGCAGCCCTTCGTGAATCAGGTGTTGCCATTCGATCAAGTGGAGCACGATGAAGGCGAGGCCGAAACCGATGGTCGCAAGGATCCATTTGCTTGCAGCGGTCTTGTTTCCGCGGCTGGAAGCGGAAACGCCGAACACCATCGTCAAGCTCGACGACAGCAGACAAAACGTCATTACCGAAGAGAAGACGATGCTGGGATAGAACGGAAATGGCGTGGGCCAGTTGTTTGAAGCGCGCAGGTAACTGTAACCGATAAGCAATGCGGAGAATGTTAGTGAGTCGGAAACGATGAACAACCACATTCCCAACTTGCGATGTCCGACGCGATAAGGGAGGGCGCCGCCGCCCCAGTCTGCAGCCGGAAAATGTACTGCACGTGCTTCAGTGCTCACCTGTCACCTCCAGAAGAATAGGAGTAGGAATAGGTAGATCCAGAGAACGTCCATAAAGTGCCAGTAGATACCCACCGCGTCTGCAACTGCCCGCCGGCGAAGATCAACAGCCTCCGCCATCGAAAGATGTCGCGCTCGCACCAGGAGATATAGCAACGCCATAAGTCCGCCAAACAGGTGAAGCGCGTGCGCAGCCGTCAACAAATAGAAGAACGAGCTGTGCGGGTTGGTCGCCATGTAGACGCCTTGTGCTCGCAACTGTCGCCACGCAATGAACTGCGATCCAAGGAATGCGAGACCAAGCAGCGCCGTGATCACTAGCCAGCGTGAGTAGCCTGAGATCATCGATGCTTTCAGTTTGCGTCGCGCCGCTTCGAACGTGGCGCTGCTCGCAAGAATGATCGCCGTGCTGGCAAGCAACACACGCGGCATCAGTAATGGAAACCAGTCATTCGCTGATGCAGCCCTCACGATGTAGGCACTACTGAGTGCTGTAAACATCATCGCAATGGAGGCCAGCGCGACCCACATTCCGATTCGGTAGCGATGCGCCCGCGAGTCGGAATCGAAAAACTCGTGGCCGTTCTTTTTACCGTTACCATTCGGTCCGGGAAATTTTGAACTGCCGCCCTTCCCTGGTTTTGTTACGGTCTTAGTGCTTGTGACCATTGTGGCCATTCCCGCTTGGCTCCTCTGCTCCACTCTCAGTCTGCATGAGGTAATCGTTTGGCGCGCCAGGAACCGCAAATTCATACGGGCCGCGATACACAGTCGGCAGCACGCCGGCGAAATTGTCGTGCGGCGGTGGCGTAGTTGTACTCCATTCGAGCGTTGTTGCTTCCCACGGGTTATCGCCAGCCTTCTTGCCCTTAAACATGCTCCAAAAGACATTGAAGTAAAACAAGAGTTGCACGGTAATCGTGGTGATCGCGGCGATCGTTACAAACGTGACCAGCGGATCCAGTGCTCGAAGGTACTCATACTCGGCAAATGAAGAGAACCGGCGAGGCATGCCAACCAGACCCATGACGTGCATGGGGACGAAAATGCTATAAACACCGACGAATGTTACCCAGAAGTGGATTTGACCCAGCCGCTCATTCATGAATCGCCCAAACATCTTCGGGAACCAAAAGTATGTTGCCGCAAACATGCCGAAGATCGACGCCACCCCCATAACGAGATGGAAGTGCGCTGGCACGATGTAGGTGTCGTGCATTGGAAGGTCCAGTGAGCTCTGCCCGAGGATCAATCCCGTGATACCACCGGCAACAAACAGCGATACAAATCCGAGCGCAAAGAGCATTGGCGTCGCAAAGCGAATTCGCCCGCCCCAGAGAGTGCCAAGCCAGTTAAAGGTCTTCACTGCGGATGGCACACCAATCGACAGCGTCAGAACCGAGAACGCGATTGCCGAGTAGGGGCTCATGCCGCTGATGAACATGTGGTGGCCCCAGACGAAGAAGCCAAGAAGCCCGATTGCGAAGATCGCAAACACCATAGCGCGATAACCGAAGACCGGTTTCCGAGCGAAAGTCGCCAGGATGTGCGACGTGGCACCCATGCCGGGAAGGATCGCGATATAAACTTCAGGATGTCCGAAGAACCAGAACAAGTGCTGCCAGAGAATTGGCGAGCCACCTGTATGCAGAGGAAAGTTCGGATTACTTCCTGACAGAACGCCGCTCACATAGAGCCCGCCAGGTATAAAGAAGCTCGTGCCTGCTAGTCGATCAAGCAATAACAGAATGCCGCCGCCAAGCAGCACTGGGAACGACAACAACGCTAGCACCGCGGTGGTGAACCACGCCCAACAAGTGAGCGGCATCCGCATTAGCGACATTCCACGCGTGCGCATATTCAGCAGCGTTGTAATGAAGTTCAACGCACCGAGCAACGAGCCAACGCAGAAGATCGCAATGCTGATGATCCAAAGGTTCATGCCCATTCCCTGGCCGGGTCCTGCAATGGCCCCCAGCGCGCTCAAGGGCGCGTATCCAGTCCAACCGCCGATTGGTCCAACGGTCGACTCGGAACCTGATAAGAAGATTGCGGACAGGATGACGATAAAGCCAACGAAAGTTACCCAGAACGAGAGCATATTCAGCACTGGGAACGCCATATCTTCCGCGCCGATTTGAATCGGCAGGAAATAGTTTCCGAATCCACCTTGCGGCGCTGTCGTGAGCACGAAGAACACCATGATGGTCCCGTGCATCGTCACGAGCGACAGATAGAATTCCGGATTCATTACGCCACCCGGCGCACCACCTGGAAACAAAGTTCCGAGGATCGAGATTTTTGTACCGGGCCATGAAAGATTTATACGCATCAACAGCGACATCAGCATGCCGACGATCACTGCGGCCAACGCCAGCATGATGTATTGAATGCCGATCACCTTGTGATCGAGGCTGAAGATGTACTTGCGAATGAAGCCCGTCGGTGCCGGATGCCGGTGCACTTCGTGAGTCTCAACAGACATTGAAATGTCTCCTTGTCATCAACCTTCTGCCGAATCGAAGAACCTAGTAACTCGGTGCTAGCGGAGTATTCGTCAGTAATTCCTGCACCTTCGTTTGAAACTGCTCCTGGGGAAGCGCCCGCAGTGCAGTAATCTGATCCTCAGGCAGCACAAGCATGTAGCTCTTCATCTTGAAATGAAGTTGTCCGCACAGCTCGGCGCATGCGAGTTCGTACTTACCCACCTTGTTAGCTGTAAAGTGCACTTTGATTTCCATGCCCGGAACCAGATCCTGTTTGAAGCGCAAAGGCGGAACCCAGAAGCTATGGATGACGTCCTTTGATCGCAGTTTCAACTCGACTGGTCGATTTACCGGAATAACTAACGAGGATGTTACGGAGTCGTCTTTTGCACTTGGATCAGATTCATCGATGCCGATGAAGTTCAGTGCGGAATCGTCAATCAAGCTCGGATCCGTACGACCGAAAACATTGTCTTTACCAGAGTAGTGGAAGTTCCATTGAAACTGCTGCGCGACAACCTCAACCGAATATGAGCCTGCGGGTGCATCGTGCAAACGTAGCGAAGCCCAAACTCTCTGCCCCATCACGCCGAGACCGATAAAAACGATCGCAGTAATCACAGTCCAAACAACTTCAAGCCGGTTGCTGCCGTGGGTGTATAGCGCGCGATCATCAGCCTTACCTGAATCACGGTACTTCCATACCATCCAGCCGAGCCCGATTTGCGCCGCGCTAAAAGCAATGCCGACAATGATGATAGTCAGCAGGAACTGCCGGTCGAGCGCAGGCGCGTGATCGGAGATTGCAGGTGGAAGCCACCACTTCTTGTTAAAAAAGATGACGACTGACAGCAGAGTCAGGAGCCAGATAATAACCGCCAGAACTCGTCCCATCGGTTACATCTCCTTCGTTATGATGTTCGATACGCTTCTGATGTTCGATACGCTTTAGCTTGTCGATGTGATACGGCAGATTCAAGTTTCATCGAAGCGAGACCGTAACGCATCACATCGACAAGCTAAAGCGTATCGAACATCAAAACAAAGCCTGTCGGACACTACTTGTTGAGAACCATCAGTATGAACAGGAGCGGCAAATAAAGAACAGATGCTAACAGCAGTCGCCGCGCCTGCTGTCGCGACATGGAGAATGCCGCGCGAATACTGCTGTAGAGAAATAGCAAACCAAGGACAATTGCCCCGTAGAGATAGACCCGACCAGACATTCCTAACACCGTCGGGAGCAAGCTCACGGGAATCAGCATCAGCGTGTACACAACGATTTGTTGGGCCGTAACGCGACCGTTTGGCTCGACTACCGGCAACATCAAGATGCCGGCGCGTTTGTAATCTTCCCGATACATCCAGGCGATTGCGAGAAAGTGAGGGAACTGCCAGAGAAACAGGATTGCGAACAAGACCCACGCCTCAATGCTCACAGTTCCGCGCGCAGCGGTCCAACCGATTAGTGGAGGCACGGCGCCCGGAAACGCGCCGACCAAAGTTGAGAGCGAGCTTCGAGTCTTTAGTGGCGTGTAACCAAAGAGGTAACCGGCAATGACGGTTAACCCTAGCCATGCACTGAGTGGGTTCACCAGGACGACCAGGTAGATCTCAGCGAGCGCAGTCAATCCAACGCCGAACGCAAGCGCCTCCCACGGCATAAGCCTGCCGGCGGGCAGTGGACGGTCCGCAGTGCGGCGCATTAATCCATCGAGATCACGTTCGATATATTGATTCAGCGTTGCGATACCCGACGACAGCAGACCGATACCAACGAGCGCGCTAGCCATTGCGAGGTAATTAACAGCGCCACGCGAAGCAAGAGCGAACCCGGCCGCCGAAGTCAAAACGATCAGAAATGTGATGCGCGGCTTTGTGAGTTCTACGTAGGCGGCGATTCTCTCACGCAACGACAAGCGTTCGCGTTGAAGCTCACTGACAACTGCTGTCGGCAGATTTATCGCAAATTCTTCCATTAATTACTCACAACTCCGGGTGTCAGGCGCAACGCGTGATCGCGCGCGTGAACGACACGAAATACTCTTAATGTCAAAACGATCGACGTTACAAATACCAGGGCGCCACAAGCAACGTGCGCTACCGTGATTCCAATCATTGGATGTAACGGCTGCGGATCATTGGGTGACGCCAATCTTGTCAAATAAGCAGCCACGCCGAGAAATAGTTGAATAACAAGCAAGCATAACGCGATTGAAGCGGGACGCGTTAAAAACTTTTCGCCCTTGTACCGACGCAGAATAGTCGACGCCGCACTACCGAGCGTGACCGTTACGGCTAAGGCTCCGCCGATGTGTGCGAGCACCAGCTCGATCGGCAGCTGCTGGTCCCAGGTTGCCGAGTGTCGCAGCGTTGCTCCGAGTATCAATTGAAAAAAGATCGTTACCAGCGCAGCCGGGCATAGATATCTAACGGGAACACTTCCCTTCTCTTCCAGTGTCGTAGTCGCCTGCATCCAACTTCGGGACGTGAACACTGCCAGACTAACGGTGATGCAAAAGAACAACTGAGCTAGCGTTGCATGCGCTGACGACACGGCAAGTGGCAGCATCAATTTCACTGTTAAACCGCCGAGCAGTCCCTGCGCAATCACGGCTAGTAATGCAAAAACACCCAATCGTCTGACCCAGCGTCGCTTTTCTTTCGCGAACAAGTAAATCGTCAGCCCGATGGTCAACATCCCGACTGTGGTAGCGACCATCCGATGGCCGTGTTCCCAGAACAAGTTTCCGACCATCTTTGGAAACACCTGACCATTGGATAGCGGCCAGTCGCTTGTTGCGAGGCCGGCATCGTTACTGGTAACGAGCGCACCAGCAATGATTAAGAAAAACGTCGCCGACGCGACGAGCAAAGCGAAACGATTTAGACCCCGGTTCATTTAAGATTGAAGATTTTTGATTTTTGATTGCTGATTGCCAATTGACCAAATGAAGTGCTGGAAGGTGTCTAATGAAACCCGCACCATAAATGGGCAATCGGCAATCTTCAATCTACAATCGTCAATATTCTCAGTGCTTGCGAATCATTGGAAACTCGATCGCCGGCATCATCTGCAACGAGCTCGGCTGAGCCGATGTTGTTGCAGCTTCACCAAACGCAAAGTCAGCCTTCGCGCTTCCGCCACCAGGCACAGTTACCTGCATGGTTTTTTCGGTTCCTGCACCGCCTTCTTTCCAGGCGACAACTGTGTAATTTCCTGCCGGGACTCCGGAAATGGTGAACGTACCGTCTTCCGCGCTGACGGCGTAGAACGGATGCTTCATCACACCGATGTAAGCTTTCATCCAAGGGTGCTGATTGCATTTGACCGGAACCAAAACTTCAGCTCGTTGGAACGTCTTCTCAATCGGAGGTGCTCCGTTCGGCTGACTCTGATTCCACTCAGGATTCACCTTTGGGGTCCAATGGATATTGTGCTGAGTGGGATCGCTGTTGGTGATGTTAAGTTTTTGATTCGTCTGAATACCGAGAACGTGCGGCTTGTAGTGGCAGCCATTCTGGTCAAGCGTTATCGCAGTTGCGGGAGCTGACCACGTGTAGTCTGCGAACTTGGTTCCGTCAGTGCTGGAGCCGTCTTTGATATAAACGAATACGTTGGCGAGCTTGCCATCCTTAACGACTGTATCCTCGGTGGAGAGGTTCGGATTCTTCTGTCCGCACACGGCGTCCGCGGCGGTGTCGATCTTCTTCGGCGCCGGTGGTGTTCCATTGAATGAAATTACACCTGTCACGGTTCCGGTAGCACCGCTATACGTCTTGCCGGTCGAGGCCTCCCCCGGTTGCGTAGTATTGGTTTCAGGTCCCTTGCTGCAGGCCAGGCTAAAAACTACAACAGACAGGGCAACAGATAAGACAAGCCAGACTCTTGTCCGGTTATTCATAATCAAATCCTCCAAATTAAGATACTTGCGCACAAACTTTAGCACGGAAGCCGCAGTAAAGCAGAACGCGGCTAGATGTCGTGCTAAAGCTAACCAGGGGCCAGAAAACTCTTTAAAGCTCGCGCTGCATGAACCCCGAGCGATTCTGTTCGCGCGACCCGACGATGATGCGACACCGCTCGGCGTTTCTTGGGTCGCGCATGATGTTCCGTTTGAGCCGGCGCTGCCGTTGTAGGAGCCGCGCCCGACGCTGCCAACAGTTGCCGCTGCTCATCAGCAGTCATCAGAAACATATACCGCACAAGCAGGCGTGCATGATCCTGTTGATAGTCGGTGATGCTCTGCGGAGGATTGCCCATGTTCACAACCCACCGCTCTCCTTCGTGACGGAACAATCCAGTCGGCATCGCGGTTCCGGGACTAATCTGGCCGGGATCGAGCAGCCAGCGATAGGTCCAATCGGGCTTGAGACGTTCACTTGCTAAGAGGAAGTTGGGCGCGATCGCTCTTGCATCTCTCGCGGGATCACCCGTGATGTGACACTTCAAACAGGGCGTTCCCGAAGTGAACATCGTCCTTGCTATCAAACGCTCCTGCGCCGACAAAGGCTGCAACGGTTCACGGATGTATGGATCGTTTTGACCCGACATCGCCATGAAGAAACGCACCAGCGCCTGCAACTCATTGGGTGAGAAATTAAATGTCGGCATTCGGAATGTGAGATAAGGTCGCACGCCATTTCGATCGAGCCCGGGCTGCTGCTTCAGTTTTCCACCAGTGGGTGAGGCCGCCGGAGATGCCGATGGCGAAGCGCTCGGAGCCGCAGGACTCGCTGATGCCTGTGTCGTTGCAGTGAGTGAATTGATCTGCTGTGTTTGTTGAGGCGTCTTTTCGCCGCTTAACGATGGGTCATGTAGAAAACGCAGCAACCAGTTGGGATCAACACGCGCGCCTTCGCTCGTCAAACGTGGCGGCAGCAGATCCTTTCCTTCAGGCGTCGTATAGAACGGCAGATCCTGCACGACCGATTTTTGGCCCACCTGCAGCTGATGGCATCCCTGGCAGTTGTATTTCTTGATCACCCACCAGCCGTTCTGAATATCCTGACGCCGCTGATCCTGCGGGTTGTAAAAGAGACCTCCCGGCACATTAGCGCCCTCAGTTCCAACACTACCCAAAAGGAACGTAGTAAGCGCTGTCCGCCATTCGGGCGGCAGATAAGGACGCGGCATCTTCAACTTGTCTTTCGGATCCTTCTGTTTACCCTCATCGTAGATCGACGGCTCGCTAATCTTGCGCTCAAAGAATCCCTTGTGGTTGTACCAGGATTTATGCCCCTGTTCAGGACGGATCTCCAGCGGATCTTCACCTTCCTCAGCACGATGTGTCAGCAACGCAAAGTCGAGTCGTTCAATCGGAGTTGCGCCTTCGACGGTCAGCTCTTTGCCGATTCGTTGCTCTTCTTCAAATCCCGAGATCTCATGACAACCGGCACAACCGTATTGCTTGATCAGGCCGCGCCCTCTCTCTTTCAGACTTGTATCGTTCAGGAATGAGGCGTCGGGATAATTCGGCGGCGATGTAAGTGAAAACAGATAGGTGGCAATGTCGCGAGCATCTGTCTCTGAGAGACGGAAGTTCGGCATGACCGTCATGTTTTGAACCTGAAGCTCCGCGCCATCATTCGGACAACGTGAATGGAGTTCAGTATCAAACTCGAAAGGGAGATTGTGCTTTGAGTAGTCCTCAGGAGTAAGGTCGCGCTTCTCTTTCGGGCAGTAAGGCGCCCAACGCTCGCGCGGGTTGTAGATCCAGCGGACGATGTAATCGAAGTTTGCTTTCTCGCCCACCTTTTGCAGATTAGCTGCAAACGTGCCGCCCTGTTTGCTGTCGCCTTCACCTATCGAGTGACACGCCAGGCATCCTCGTGATTCGAACAGCTCTTTTCCGTGACCCGCATTCCCGCGCGGCTGCTCGGGAAGTTTCCCATTGAAGCTGTCCTGCCAAAGATATGCCGAGATAGCTTGAATCTGTTGGTCGGCGTCAGTGTCCCGCATGTCTGGTCGCTTAGACTCTGGGTCGTGATCGGAGAATCTCCAGAACGTTGGCATCTTGGTGCCTTCACGAAACTTCTGCGGGTCATGAAGCCAAATGGGAATCCATTCCGGGCGGAGTTTCAGGCGAACATCCTTAAGATTTGGTCCTACCTTCTTCTGATCCTGCATTAAGTACCGGGCTTGCACGTTCAGTTGATCGATACGCGCCGCAAGGAGGCTATTGGCAACACGAATACTTTCGGCGTGCGCCAGTAGACGCTTTGCTTCGTCTTCGGAAGTTTTTTCGTCGCCGGCCTTTGCAGTCTCTTCACGAATCTGTTTTTCGTTGGCAGTGATTTGATCCTGAAGCTGTCCAATCGTTTGTCGGGTGCTAGCCAACGCGTCAGTCTCACGATCGAATCCTTCGTAGCGGTGACAACCCATGCAGCCACGCTGCGAAAACAGATCGCGCCCGAGATTCAGAGTCTCAGCACCCTGGGTCACCCGATCTTTCGCGTGACATTGTTGGCAGCCTGCCTGAGTATTCTCTTTCTCGAACATTGGCCACAGCCAGAAACGGTGCCGGCCATGTCCTTTGACATCGCTTGTAGTCGCGCGGCCATTGCCCCAGTGACAACTCGCGCAACCAAACTTATCAACCTTGTGAACCTCCAGCAGCTCTCGATTTGGATGACTGACAAAAGCGCGGGCCAGCGCATCAGGGGTTTTGCCTGGGCCACCCGGGGCCATATCAGACGCCTGAATGTTCAGTGGCGATGTGGCGTTGAGGTGACAAACCTGACAGCGATCGACCAGGTTGTACTGCATCACACTCACCTGGTGACCAAGAATTGAGTAGTTGAAGGTATCGAGACCCTTTTTGGTGGTGTCGATCTGGCTTGGCGTCCAGCCTATCAACTGGTTCTTCAGATAATCGTCGCGCTTCTTGTCCGCCTCTTGCGCGGGCTTTAGTAACTCGGCTTTTTTACCGAGCTTGAGTGCTTTTTCGTCGCGAAGGTCGTTATAGGTCTTTTCCAGGGCCGCGTAATCCATCTGAACGGCCTGGGTTCGCGACGGATTGTTCTCAAGCGGCATGTCGACCCAGACGACTTCTTTCATCTTGTTTTCAGCTTGCCGTCTGTAGCGTTCCTTAGCCCGACCTTGAGAAGTTTCGATGTTGTAATTAATGACCGTGAGTTTGCCGCGCTGATTTTGAAAAGGATCGGTTACGGCGTTCAACTTCTTTTGAACCCAATTCACTTCAGCTTGCAATTGGTCCGCCTCAGCCTGCACCTGTGCTCTGGCGGCTTTAGCTTCTTCGTCGAGTGCCTGAAACTCCGGAGACTCTCTTATAACTTTCTCATCGTTGCCGGCCCGTGATTTTATGCTGTCGAGGTATCGACCATACCGAGCGACGAATTCCTTCTGAATCCCCTTCCAGGGACGCTGGCCAAACGCTTCATCGTAGAGCGCCCAAGCGAGTGACGCAGTAAGCAGAAGCGCACAGATCAACATGAGACCGCTCGTCGAGCGGCTCACAATTGGGTCCTGCGCTGGAACCTCAGGCTCTTTTCTTACCAGCGACTCGGGCGCATCAGCCACTATTGTTGGTCCTCCGAACAACTCATATGTTGAAGAAAGGCGTTACCCAGACGTATTTGATCGTCAAAGCAAGTCGAAGAATTAGTTTTACGGGCAATGCCAGTAAGACACTGACGGCGAAAAACTGAAATGTCAGGTATTGCAGAAGGCTCGTTCGCGCCAGGAGTTTCTGCTCAAACTCGTCCTTGGGAAACAGTCGCAGCGGTCTTAATGAAAGCCGCTTGAAGTCGACTGTCATCAACCAGTGAAAGAACAGCGCGCCAACTATGTAGAAGCCACCGACGACGAGAGCGCCGAAGATGAACTTTCCAGCGCCGCTTTGGAGAATAAAGCCCAGATTCAGTGCTTTCCCAATCGTACTGGTGGCAATCAGATCGTGTAGATCGATGTTCTTATCAAACACTACAGCATTGTGGTCCCATGTTTGACCCGGCCAGAACCAGATCCAACCTGGTCCACGAATGAACGTGCCGATGAAGATCAATAAGATCCACATGAGAAAGCCCCAGCCGAACATCAGCAGCGCAAAGCGACGTTGACGGAGCGTGTAATAGCCGTTGCCGAGTGGATTCGAATCCACGTATGGGAAAACCATCAACCCGATCATGATGATGCTCGGCATGACCACGCCCGCAATCCACGGATCAAAATAGACCAGCATCTCCTGCAGCCCCAGGAAGTACCATGGGGCTTTGGAGGGATTCATAGTTAGATTGGGATTCGAGGGCTCTTCGAGCGGCGCATTGAGCAGAATCGACCAGACAAACAAGATCACAGTAACTATCAGCGTAACCAGAAACTCGACGCGGACGAGATAGGGCCAGACGTGGATCTCGCGCGCCCAACCGGGCCGCCACGGTTCTGCTTTGCGATGATGCGACTTGGCTAACTTAGGATCGGCTTCTAGTTGTTGTATCAGACGATCGTTTGCTACTGACTGCCTGACTCCCATCCACGTGAAGATGGGAACGAGAAACAGCATGGCGACGATCGGCACGTTGTCCGGAGCAGAAGCAATGACCCAGAGCTGATGCCAATCCTGGACCATGAAAGCGGCAAGGGCTATCAGCACCACCACGAGTGCCAACAATGTCCACTTATTGAAGAGTCTACGCATAATCGAATGTTCGATAAATCTCAGTTTGTCGTCGACTAACGAGTTGCTCCAGTTACCACTTGAGTTGCAATCTTTTGCCTCACATCGACAAACTAAAGTTTATCGGACACTAACCCATCTTCTTCTTCACTGCTTTCATCTCCGACTCGAGCATCACTGGCGCCGGTCCTGATATGCCTCCGTCTTTTCTGATGCGCCAGAAGTGAACCGCCATGAATATCGATGCAACGAGTGGAATTCCTATGCAGTGCCAGATATATGAACGCAGTAGTGCATTGGCATCGACGATCGATCCTCCCAACAATCCGAAGCGAACGTCGTTGTATGCAGTCATCCCCAACTGTGGGCCGAACGGTCCTTCGTGGCCGAGCATCGGTGTCGCGCGCGCCATGTTCGTTCCAACCGTTACCGCCCAGAAACCGAGTTGATCATCCGGCAGGAGATATCCGGTGAACGACAGCAACAGCGTGAGCACGAGCAGAACAACGCCGACGCACCAGTTGAATTCGCGCGGCCGCTTGTACGAGCCCGTTAGCACCACGCGAAACATGTGCAACCAGGTCGTGATCACCATCAAATGCGCCGCCCAACGGTGCATGTTTCGTAACAACTTGCCGAAGGGCACGTCGTGCTCGAGATACAGAATGTCGCGGAATGCGTCGCCTTTTGTCGGGTGGTAATAGAACATGAGAAGGACGCCGGTAAACGTTAGAACAATGAACAGGTAGAAAGTGATTCCACCCATTCCCCAGGTGAAAGGGTACCGAACGGCGTCTCGATTGATCTTCGCAGGATGCAGGTGCAGAAATACGTTGGAAAGAATTGAGAGCGAACGGTTGCGCGGATCCGAACGATCGTGAGACACGCGGAAGATCGACTTCCACAGTTGCGTGTCCTGCGGATCCTTATAAGTTTTCGCTTCGTCAACGGCGCGGCCCTTGAGCGCAGTGCTGCCTTCTCGAATCCTTGCGAGCCAGCCCTTTGGCTTCTCTTCACCGCTGGTTAGTTGTTTAGTGTCTTTCTCTTCAGGACCTTCAGCCACCGATACCTCTTATTTCCGTTAATGACGAAACTAACTAAACCTGAATGTAAGACTCCTTATCTTCAAATCCGCCCTTGGGTTGTTCGAACAGCTTTGAAATGTCGACAACGATTTGACCTTCGGAGTCCAATGCCACCTTCGCACGGTCCATTGGTCGGGGCGCGGGGCCTTCAAAATTGATCCCTTCACTATCGTAGCCACTGCCATGGCACGGACATTTGAACTTGTTTTCGCTCGCCTTCCAATCGGGAGTGCATCCCAGGTGAGTGCAACGCGCGTAAATCACAAACAGGCGATCAGATGTTCTCGTTACCCAGATGCGATATTGCTGCTGCCACTTGGTATCGACACCCAGCGCATAGTCGGCTGGCGAGCCAATTCTGAACACGCTCGACGGTTCAAAGATAGAACGGGGTAGAAAGAAACGCAGGAACATCAGGAAGTCAATAAGCAGAAAACTGGCGATCGACGACCAGACGATCCAGCGTCGCATCTTGTTGACCTTGGGATCTGGTGTGCTTTCAACTAACGCGGTGGGCGCTGTAGGTTTCGCAGACGCTGAGATATCAGCAGGCTTCGCGGCCGGCGGTGTCGGCGCAGCACCACTCCGGAGAGTGTTAACTGCAGGTGCGTCAGTGGATAGATCCTGATTACTCTGACTATCCAAATCGAATCTCCGTTATGCCAGGATAAAACGAGATTGGTCCGTGCACACACTTCAACGGCAGTAGAGAGTGCAAACTATACAATCCCCCCTTGAACAGGGATCGCTCTCTGCGCAATGACACGGACTATTAGCTTAATCATGAAGAGCGCCAAGCAATTTAAAACATATAATGGTGCTGGCGCGTTATTTATACCTAATTTTCCAATTCTCTGGCAAGAATAATTACAAACCAGGTTAGGTGGGTTTCAGATACTCTCATCAGGGGGAGGAAGTCATTTGCCGCCAAAGGTACAAGTCACTGTTTACTCGAAGCCGGGTTGTCATCTTTGCGATGAGGCGAAGCAGGCAATTCTTGCCGCCGGGTGTAACGATCAAATCACACTAACAGAGATCAATATCGAGTCAGATCCCGTGCTGATGTCGAAATATTGCTATGACATTCCCGTGATTGCTATCAACGGAGTGGAGACATTTATGCACCGCGTGGATTCACTGGAGTTTCGCGCGAAGGTTCTGTCGACAGGATGAGTCAAATCGTGAATAGCGCAGTCAGGAAGGGGGCAAGCGATCGCTACACGCAACTTACCTGGGCTTACAACGAGCGCGCCCCCGCTTCTTCTGTTTCACGACATCGACGATCTTGGGAATTGGGCGGGGGCGCGCTGGTTGTCGCAAATTAAAGTTGAGCGTATCGACCGCTTGCCCCCTTCCCGACTGCACAACTCAAGCCCGACTTATTATTCTTGCGGTCGCGCTTACTGAACCCTTTGGACTTGAAGTCGATCGCTGAAGTTCAGACTCGCACTCAACTCCTCAATAGACTCATATAACCGTTTCCGCTCACGCTCATCCGACGACTGCCGATACGACATCACAAGCTCCTTTAACGTGGCCATCTCTTTATAAAGGCCTGCGTTCTCAATCGGAGGCGTTAAGTAGGAAATCAGCTCTGCGTACGAGCGACGTTTTGCGATTGATCCCTCTGACGGATTGTTCACACTGTAGAGATAGAGATTCGGCAACTCATCAATCAGTCGATCCGGCCAGCAGTCAGAGGACAAGCCGATCTGCTTCCCGGGCATGAACTCCAGCGCGCCGTGTGTTCCCACGTGAATCACCGCATCAACATTAAGAATCTTTGAGAGGTATATATAAAAGGACGCGAACCCATGATGTGGCGCACCGCCTCGCGCCATCATCATCCGCATCGGATCACCTTCGAATCCGAACGTGGGCTGCACGCCGACGAAAATGTTTCCCAGCGTGACTCCCTGAATCAAGGCTTCTCCGCGCAGAGAATTGATCCTACCGGGAAATGGTCCCCACTCACGTTCGATCTCATTTACATAAGGACACAGTCTTCGGTACTCCGCGGCTGTCATGCGGTAACTCACGTTTACTTGAGAACCAAATTGATCTGCGTTTCCTTTCAAAAGAAGATCGCGCAACGCGTCGGATGATTCCGGCACCTCTACTTCATATCCCTCAGCGTTGAGTCGGTTGAGCATATCCCACAAACTCGGAAAAACATCCAGATCCGCGGCCGTACCGATGTTTCCTTTATTTGGTGGAAAGCAGAAGAGTGTGAACGCGAGTTTGATTTGATCGCGTGGCGCGGTTCGTAGCCTGTTCCAACGAGTAAGTCGTCGGGCCAGGCGAACGCATCTCTCTTGCAGTGGTTCGGGTTCCCTGCCCTCTTCACAGATTCCGCCATAGATGAAAGGTTCTGTTGCGCCATCGATCTCGGGAATCGCTATCTGCATTCCCGCCTGAACTGGATTCAAACCAGTTTGAGAAGCAAGCCACGCTTCGATCGTTTGCGTATCAAGGCTCACCGCCGACCGGTACGGAACATTCAACGCGGTAAGAAACTCAGCAGCTGCTGCACTGTCGTTCATTGCTGGCCCACCGACAAAGCTGAAGCCTGTGAGGGAGACGATTTGTGAGACCCTGGCCTTTGGTTTTTGGTCTCTGGACTTTGCAGTTTGGACGAAGAAATTGTTAACGGCCTCGCGGTTATCCATTAACGTCGCGATTGCCGGCACGACGCTGAGGCCTTCGTCTTCGATCGCCTTAATCAATGCGTCGTAGTGGCGCGTGGTCTTGCTGATTACCTGGGGACGCATCAAGAGAAGCCCGATGGTTGAATGCGGATCGAATGACTGATTCTTCGTACTTAGTACTCTGTGCTTGACTTGATATCGCGCATACCACTTTTGATACTCACCGAGCGACTCGAACAGGTTTTGCGCGGCGGGATGATAGATTGCAACGCTTGGCATGTGTTCAGGCTGCGGTATTCGCACTTTGTTCACTGAGCCATCGCCGTAGTGCTGCAACGCGTAGAGCAACATCGACTCAATATTTTTCGGAGTCGGCTGCAGGAAATAACAGAACAGGTACAGGTAGTGTTTAGCGTCGGCAAAGGCGCCAGTCGTCGGAACAAATCGAAGGATCTGAGGCAAGCGGTCGACGAGTTTCAGATACTTGCCATGCGAACGAGTCGGCTCCTTATTAGCGCGAGTTTGTTTTCCCATCCACGATGCAGCTGCCGCGACCGCGCTCATCGCTTTTGCCGATCGTGACCTGGAACCGTTTTGACCCGATCTTGTCAGCGCGTTGATGTCGAGACGTCCAAGCCGCGTCCTGAGCATGAGGTCAGGCATGCAGTTGATTACAATTACAGCGTTGTGTTCGTGTTTGTGTTTCTCGAGGGACGAAAGAAGACGGGATGCATTCTCGCCATCCATCACGTGAATGACGAACACGATTTGTGATTCGGCAAGATCTTGGTCAATGCGCTCCCATTCGAGATTACTTAGAGGTGAGCCAAAGTTGTGTGCGGCAACGTGCAGGACGAGTTTATGCGCACGGTTAATCTCTCGCTCCGCGTTTTTCAACGGTCCGAGCAAGCTTGAGCCGACGTAAAGAACGGTTATCTTCATCATGTTCGATAAACTTTAGTTTGTCGTTCGACGTCCGAATTCCAGCGGCATTGGCGATAGGGCAGCTCGAACGACACACTGACGTTTATCGAACATTTAAGCAACTCCCTCCAATTGATCTTCCAAACTCCTATTAATGTCGCGCAGTTTTTCAAGTGACGCGTCATCGGCATCCCAATAACCACGCCCATTTGCCTCCAATAGGCGCTGCACAAGCGAGTGCGCAGAGTGTGGATTCAACCCACGAAGGCGCTCCAACATTGCTTCATCGAGCACAAACGTCTTTGCCACCTCCGTGTAGATCCAGTCATCGACAGCATCGGCTGTGGCGCTCCAACCAAAAGTATTCGACACGTGATTTTCGATTTCAGCCACGCCCCGGAAACCGTGTTTCAGCATTCCCTCGTACCATTTAGGGTTCAGCGTCTTCGCACGCGACTCGAGCCTCACAGTCTCTTCAAGCGAACGAATCTTTACATCACGCGAGAGCGAATCAGACAAATAGATTGCCGGCTTCGAGTCTGCACGCTTCTCAACCGCCTTCGAAACGCCTCCAAGGTATTCAAAATAGTGATCGACATCCGTTAAGCCAATCTCGAAGGTGTCGATGTTCTGATACGTCGCCTGCACTCTGGATAATGCGCGGTCCATCGCACGGCGAGCTTCGCGACCTTCGATTGTTTGACCCTTCGAATCGCGACCGTACGCAAAGCACTTTCGAATCACGAACAGATCTCCAAGAGTGTCTTCGCTGTCCCACTGCGAATCCATCACCATGAAGTTGACATTAGTACCGTAATTACCGGGCGCGTTGGAGAACACTCGAACGGCCGCGTCGTCTAATTCACAGTGTTCTGCTTGCATCTGCTCGAGTGAATGTTTCCGGATGTAATTCAGATCGTGTGGTTCATCCAAACTCGCGACCAACCGCACCGCCTTGTCCAGCAGCTGCACGGTAGGACTGAAGAGATCTCGAAAGATCCCTGACACGGTCATGACTACATCAATCCGCGGCCGACCAAGTTCTTCGATCGCAATAGGCTCAACCTGGGTCACGCGATTCAACGCATCTCTGATTGGTCGCACGCCGAGCAACCAGAGTGCCTGCGCCACGCCATCGCCCTGCGTCTTGATGTTGTCGAGGCCCCACAGAATGAGCGCCATCGACCGTGGATAATCACCGTGTTCTTTGCGATACCGATCAAGCAGGCTGTCGGCTACAACACGGCTGCGCGCGAAAGATACTGACGAGGGTATTGAGTAAGGATTGATGGCGTGTGTATTTCTTCCGGTTGGCAGGATCGAAGGGTTCTGCACGATATCCGCACCCGGACCCGGCTCAATAAATTCGCCGCGTAACGAGCGGACCATGGACTCGAGTTCGTTGTTAGACTTCAGTTGCTCCGAAACAGTATTCAGGAGCGCAAACACCCTGGCTGATTCGTCGTGCGGAACATTGGCGTTCTTCTTAAGAAACGACTCGGCCGCGGTCTCACCATTGCTGATGAACAACTGCATCGACTGATGAACCAGTGCATCAACCCACTCGCGATCGCTAAGCGGAAGATCTGCATATGAGTGCTGCGTATCCGGCAACCCGAGACCTTCTGACACGAGGTCAGTGATCGCACGCGCACCCGCTTCACTTCGATCGAATGAAGCGATCAGCCGAAGCAGATCTGCTTTCTCCTGCGCTTGCGACGGTTTGCCAAAGACATGCAGACCGGTAGGTATCAGTCGTTGCTCAATCTCCAGCAACTGCTCGTAGAGATCCAGTACGCGCTTGTCACGTTCTTCAGGATTGAGTCTGGGTGCAGACATATCGAAATCGAATGACGGTTACTTCGTAGATTATTCGTCGCCGGTGAGGTTGATTTTCGTTGGCTCCTCATTGATTCTCTGTGTGAACTTAGTGTCCTCCGTGTCTCTGTGGTTGAGTGTTATGAGGAGCTGTCGAACCACCGAGGCACAGAGATCGCAAAGGTCGCACAGAGAGTTGAAATCACGACACTACCGCTTTTCATGTGATCTTGTAATTCTCCAATCCTGTAATCCTGTCGTTACGATAGCTCACCTCGGTTTAGCTTTTAGACACTGTGATGAGCTGTGCGTTAAGTAACTGCGCCAATTGTTTTGGCTCGTCTGTAGACTCGAACTTACGCTGCGTGTTCGCGACAACGACATGCGCTCCTAACTTCCGTAAGTGTGAGCCAAGTTGTTTCAACTCATCGGCGATCCAAGCATCACGCAGGTTTGTTGCGACAGGCGATGGCGTCAGCGGCACGTTCGCACGTCCGTCAGTGAATACAACAACCCACTTGTGCCCGTCTTTCTCTCCGGCGCATTGGATTAAGCTGGAAGTACAGAGCAAGCCGGCTGAGAGCGGCGTGCTCCCTCCAACAACCAGTGAATCGATAGCCCGCCGAGCGCGAAGAATACTTCTGGACGGCGGAAGTGCAACCGCAGCGCTTTCGCCGCGAAAGGTAACGATCGCGACGCGATCGCGATTGACGTACGACTGCCGTAAAAGATCGAGTATAGCTGTCTTCGCGATTGCGATTCGATGTCGCGCCATGCTCCCGGACGTGTCGATCAAAAAAATAAAGAGCGCTCCCTGCTTTCGCGAAAACAGCTTGTAGCGGAGAGAGTCTGACGCTGATTGGCTCAACGTGAGCATCGTTCGTATGGTTGCAGCCACGGCAATCTTCTTGGCGGCGGTCTGATAATTGACTGAACGGACATGCCGTCCGCCGCGCTCACTAATGTGGCGTCTCTTCTTGCCAGACGACTTCTGTTCAAGCGCTGACTTTGCGATTGTTGGGTTTGGACCAGGCAAACTCATCTTTATTGCAGTTCGAGCGGGCGGTGATGCGGGCCCAACGTTCGCCGAGTTTCCATTTCCCGATTGCGACTGAGCGGATCCATTCCCAGCCGCAGTTTCTAGTGCCTTTGTCTTGCGTGACGAATTGGCAGTGATCTGATCCAGAGCGTGTTCGATTCGTTCAGTTGCCGCACCAGCTTCGAAAGCGCTTTGACGAAGTCTATGACGCAGGGCCATTGGTGCAACTCTCTTGAGATCATCTGCTGATACTTTCGAGCGACCGTCAAACGCAGCGTACGCCCTTGCGGCTCTCACGAGTGTTAATTCACCGCGGTGACCTTCTATGCCCAACTCCGAACAGAGTTGCGCAGCACTCAGCAGCAACGAGCGATTCACTTTTGTCTTTGGGAGCGCGCGGCGTGCACGAACGATTCTAGCGCCGATCTCTTTTTGTTGATCGGCGAAACGATTATTGAAGCGGACCGGATCTCGATCGAATGCTTCGCGACGTTCGACAACCGCGACGCGTTTTTCGGGATCACATTCGGTCTTCACTTCCGGATGGAGACCAAATCGATCGAGCAATTGGGGTCTGAGCTCCCCTTCCTCCGGATTGCCCGAGCCAATCAAAACAAATCGCGAAGGGTGCTCAACTGAAACACCTTCGCGCTCAACCCTATTTATGGCGCTCGCCGCAACATCCAACAGAAGATCCACCAGATGATCTTCGAGCAGGTTCACTTCGTCTATGTAGAGAAAGCCGCGGTTTGCACGCGCGAGCAAGCCCGGCTCGAGCACTGCAGCGCCATCCTTCAATGCTCTTTCTAGATTGATTGAACCGCAGACGCGATCTTCAGTGGCGCCGAGCGGCAGTTCGACAACTTCTACCTGGCGCAACTCGGAAGGAAGTTTTTCTCCTGCGCGCGAACGCTCGCCACATTGTGCACAGAAGTTTTGAGCGTCTTTCGGATCGCATCGACAAACGCAATCGACAACCACAGGGATTTGAGGAAGAAGATCGCTCAGCCCGCGCACCGCCGTTGATTTCGCGGTACCTCGATGCCCCATCAACAAAACACCACCGATCAATGGATCGACCGCATTCAGGATCAAGGCCAGCTTCATATCGTCCTGACCAAGCACCGCCACAAATGGGTAGCCGGCGTTTCTGACGCGATTGTCCGACAGACTGGAGGCTTTGGATTTCTCGACGGCGGGATGCTTCTTCATTACTGAAAATCTTTTAGCTGAAAGCCCGAGTTCGGGCAAGCGCCCGTTAGTGATTGTTACAGGAAATTTTTCTTGACTTCAATTTCAGCTTGGACTAGAGTGCCCGCGCACTCCCGACCTAGACAATAAGCCCAGCAGTTCGAATTCGCTTTTGCAGGACCGTATTCGTGTCCTGCTCTCTCTCACAACTGAGGGACTTTCCCCTTAGTTCTCTTCTAGCGTGAGAGGAATCTTCACTCTTGTCTTACGACTAAGAGCTGCCTCCCATTTAACTGAGCAATTTCCTTTCAAATCAGTTTTCACTCAGAGCAGAACCGCGCAATCTGCCGACGGGCAAATTGTCAGTTTTGTAAGGACCCTTCGCGTTTCGTAGCTCCTAGGAGGTGAAATCAAATGAGGAGAGTTTTGCAGGTCTTAGCTTTGCTCTTGTTCGCGGCGGCGCTCGTTGTGCCTCTCAGCATGCCGAACTCCGCCGAAAGCCAGTCCATAACCGAAGCCTTGACTACGGATATGGACGCCAAAACTGATGACCTATTTAACAACTTCGGCGCAAGAGGCACTCCAATAGATGAGTGCGTCAATGAGCCGGTAGCACCCACCGCCAGAGGTAATGGTCGCTTCGAAGATAACAAGTTTATCTTCAGCGAACGGGAAACGGTTGAAGACGGTTTAGGGCCAACGTACAACGACGTCGGGTGCGTTGAATGTCACCAATCGGTCGACCCGGGCGCATTCAGTCAAGCAATGGAATTTCGGGCTGGCCATATCACTAATGGTCAGTTTGTCGACGCTCCGGGAGGTCAACTTGTTCACGCTCGCGGAACGGACTCTGACATAGTCGAACACATTTCAACTGCTGAAACAGTGAAAACGTTCCGCGTTACCACGAGCGCGCTCGGAGACGGGTTCGTTGAGTGCATCGCAAACGGAACACTGCAGAATAACGTCAATGCTCAACCACTGGGTCAACGCGGCACGCTTACTCAGGTTCCCGTAGTGGAAGCTGGCGGTACGCTCCGCTTTGGCCGTTTCGGTTGGAAAGCTCAGCATGCGAGCCTTCAGTCATTCGCCGGTGACGCTTATCTCAATGAGATGGGGATCACAAATCCTTTCGACGGCTCCAATGGACTTACAGAGAACCCATGCAGCACGGCTGAAGGTGTCAGAAACTGCACTGGACCTCCATTCGATCCCGTACCGGATCCGGAAGACGACGGCGATGACGTGCTCGCGTTTGCCGATTTTATGGCAGCCACGCGCGCGCCGGGCCGGCAGAATCCACTTCCGGCTGCGGCAGTTCGCGGCGACTCGCTTTTCAATGCGGTTGGCTGCGCCGTTTGCCACACACGTAACTTCACAACTGCCGCTCCGGGCACGGTTATCAACGGCGGAGCATTTATAGTACCCGCCGCCCTGGGAAATAAGATCATCCATCCGTTCAGTGATTTTGCGCTGCACAACATTGGAACTGGAGATGGCATCGTTCAGAACGCGGGACAAGGTTCGGCTAACATGATGCGAACCGCGCCGCTGTGGGGTATTCGGGCTCGAAACAGACTTATGCATCAAGGCCTGAACATCACCATTTTCGATTCAATCCAACTGCACGCAGGTCAAGCTACTGCTTCTCGTAACAACTTCAATTCGCTTACGGCAGGACAAAGAAATGACCTGATTGCCTTCGTCTTATCGCTGTAGCTTCGGCGCAGTGAAGGATGAACTGATCATTGAGCTCGCCGGACAATCTTCATCTCCGGCGAGCTCAATGTCGATGGCTCATTCAGAGAGATCAAATCTACTAACAAGGATTGCCGGAGGCCCTGAAGATGAACCTCGTCACCCGCTACAGCTGTCGTCACATCACACTCCTTTTATTAGTCTGTTGTCTTTTTGTTTGCGGTTGCAGCAAGTCGAAAGCGCCTATCGTTGAAACCGCGCCAGCTTACCAACCACCTCCGCCGCCGCCCGTCGTTCAAGTGCCGACGAACGTTGTTCCTGCAAAGCTAAACGAAGTTGAGGACGCACTGAATCGGGTATTCAAAGGCGCTGCAGTTGTCGACAAAACACTCGAGCCGGCTTTCTATGCAGGCGACTTTAATGGCGATGCAGTGCAGGATATTGCAGTAGCCGTAAAGCCCGCATCAGGAAAGATCGAAACGTTGAACGAAGAGTATCCGACCTGGTTGCTTCGTGATCCGTTCGCACCAGAAGAGACAAAGTCGCCCAACCTTCGGGTTACTGAAAACGAATCACTGCTGGCCATAATTCACGGATACGGCGCAAACGACTGGCGCGACCCACAGGCAACGCAGACATTTTTGCTGAAGAATGTTGTCGGTTCTGATGTAGAGGTTCAAGCCGGAAAAGAATTCGTCCAGGCAAATCGCGGAAAGAAACTGCCGCCGATTCGAGGCGACGTGATCGGCCAGATACTTCGTGGTAATCGGGGTTATATCTATTTCGCCGCCGCAACTTATCGCTGGTTTGACCCGGCAACTTATAAAGGTGAGCGGCCCAGAGGCGCATTTCACGGAATGGGAAGAAAGTTGTAACCAACAACCAAAGGGAGGCCCAGTAGAACAATGATTGCGAACAGACGTTGTCGTCGATTTCTGATCACAGTGTTAGCTTGCGTCGTTTTCTGTTACCAGGGCGCACTGATAGTTGCTCAAGCACCCGCTAAGACAACCGGTGTCGCCTTTATCAGTGTTGAGGAGTTGAAAACAAAACTAGCGGCTAACGAATCCGTTGTCATTATCGATGTTCGTTCGAGTGAAACGTTCGCGAGCAGCGACAAGAAAATAAAGGGCGCAATTCATATGAAAGTGCGCCGGATAGAGCACCGGTTGACTCTTCCTCCGCTAAAAGACGTCCCTCGTGATCGCACTGTGGTTACCTACTGCTCATGCCCGGCGGACGAGTCTGCTATTACCGCGGCGCGTGTTTTTCTCGAGAACGGGTTCAAAGACGTGCGCGCGCTAAAGGGTGGGTGGCGAGAATGGGTGAAGGTTAGCGGTCCAACCGAAGTGAAGCCACGCCTGTAACTTGTGGCGCCCGCGGGAACCGCACGCGTCCTCCGTTCAAATGAGCGCGAAGCGCGAATCCTGGAATCACACGCGGTTCCCATTGTTGAAGTTGTGCGCGACAGGCGTGCGGTCCCAGACAAAGTTCAATACAATGACGCAGCAGTGTTGGAACAACGCGGAGGCGAGCGACTATCCTAGAAGTTATCCAACTGGGCTGCGTGCGCGGAGATCGCAGGCTGTTTAGCGGCCTCAACTTTTCGCTGGCGCCGGGCACATTCGTCCAACTCACCGGACCGAATGGCAGTGGCAAGACCAGCTTGCTGAGAATACTTTGCGGGTTATTGACGCCGGCTGAAGGTGAGGTGCGATGGCAAGGTGCGAACATTCGCTCTCTTGGTGAGGATTATTTCAGGTTCACCACGTATCTCGGTCACCGGCACGGAATAAAAGACGAGCTGACGGGCGTTGAGAATATACGAATCTCAAACGCGCTAAATGGCGTTGAAATCAGCGAAGAGCGCGCTCTTTCCGTGCTGGGTGCGATGGGACTTGCCGGACGTGAGAACCTTCCGGCACGTGTCTTGTCAGAAGGTCAAAGGCGTAGGGTCGCGCTTGCGCGACTCATTGTTTGTGGAACGACTCTTTGGTTACTTGATGAAGTGCTGACGTCGCTGGACAAGACGGCAGTCGCTCTAATTAGATCTTTGATAGAGGAGCATCTGGCAAAAGGCGGAATCGCGATGGTTGCGACCCATCAGGAATTCGAGTTGAAATCGGGCTCGGTTCAGCGTCTTGAACTGGCAACGTGAGCGCGCCCTCGAGTCTATCGATGTTTCGTTGGATCGTCTGGCGCGACCTGATGCTCGCGTGGCGCCGCCGAGCTGACGTACTCTCGACCGTCTTCTTTTTTGTAATCGTCGTCAGTCTCTTCCCCCTTGGTATCGGGCCTGAGACGCAACTGCTTCGATCGATTGCTCCTGGCGTTGTTTGGGTCGCTGCGTTGCTCGCGTCGATGTTGTCGTTGGGGCGAATGTTTGCGAACGACTACCATGACGGGACTCTTGAACAGATCCTTCTGACGCCGCAGCCTTTGTACCTGGTGGTTTTGGGTAAGATCGTCGCACATTGGCTAGTGGCTGAGATCCCTCTCGTGCTGATTGCGCCGCTGTTGGGAATGCAATTCGGACTTTCGCGAGAGACCTTGGTGCTTTTGTTTGTGACGCTACTCCTGGGCACACCAGTGTTGAGTCTCATTGGATCGGTGGGAGCAGCCTTGACTCTGGGTCTACGGAGTAGCGGAGTTCTGATTTCGATTCTAGTATTGCCGCTATACATTCCGGTTTTGATTTTCGGGGCAGGAGGTGTTGAGGCAAGCATCATGGGAACGAGCCCCCAGTCGCACCTTTATTTGTTGGGCGCTGTGAGTATCTTATCAGTCATCTTTGCCCCATGGGCTGCGGCAGCAGGACTTCGAATATCGCTGGAATAAGTCGGTATGTAATTGGTCGGTAGCGAGCGGGGAATAACTTGATAGGTCAGATTTGAGATCTGAGATTCGAGATCTCAGATTTGAGATTTCCTAAGTGTCATTAATGTCTTCCCTGTTAGATTTCAAGTGTCCGGTTCTTTAGGTTATCCATCGGGTTACCATTATGAACGTCTACAAATACGCGTCACCATCAACCTTCTATCCACTCGCGGGAAAAATGGTCCCGTGGTTTGCGATACCTGCGGCGATCTTGTTTCTCGCGGGCTTGTACGTTGGGTTCTTTGTTGCGCCTACCGATGCTCAACAAGGCGATGCGTATCGCATAATATTTATTCACGTTCCGGCGGCCTGGATGGGAATGCTGCTTTACGTCTTGATGGCTCTCTACGCCGGTATCGGTTGGGCCTTTAATGCTCGGCTGTCTTCCATGATGGCGTCGTCTATCGCACCAACCGGAGCATTGTTCACGTTCATCTCTCTTGTAACCGGCGCGTTATGGGGAAAACCAACTTGGGGCACCTATTGGGTTTGGGATGCGCGAATGACATCGACGCTCATTCTTCTGTTCTTATACATAGGCTTCATATCGCTTCAGGCTTCAATTGACGATACGCGGCGCGCCGACAGAGCAGGAGCGGTGCTGGCGCTGGTGGGAGTCATAAACGTGCCCATTATTTACTTCTCAGTTCAGTGGTGGAACACGTTGCATCAGGGAGCTACGATTCGCATTCTCGACAAACCAACGATTGTGCCAAAGATGTTGGCAGCAATGTTGATTATGCTAGCGGCTTGCTGGGTTTATTCAGTCGCTGTCGTGTTGATTCGTCTACGATGCACGATAATCGAGAGAGAACAAAACGCGGCCAGACTCGCGGAGGCAACGTAAAATGGATTGGTCAATGGGTGGTTACGGATTCTACGTGTGGGGATCATATCTCTGCTCGTTCGTGGTGATCGGTCTGGAAGTTTTTACGCTGGTCAAACGTAAACGCGCTTGTGCGCATCAATCAAAAGAGGATCGACCAAAATCTTCGCATTCTCCTCAAACTGGAGTTCCGCGTCTCGTTGATAATAGGAATTAATTAAATGAAACGCCGTCATAAACGCATCGGTTTTATTGTCGCTGGCTTAGCTGCTTTAGGGATAGCTGCGTATCTCGTTGCCAGCGCTTTTCGTAACAACCTCGTCTTCTTCTTTAGCCCAACGCAGGTCGCCGCTCGAGAAGCACCCGTCAATCGCACGTTTCGAATCGGGGGGTTGGTTCAGGACGGAACACTGAAGCGCGATCCGGATGGCTTGACGGTGCGCTTTACTGTTACCGATACTGCCGCCAGTATCCCGGTGGTTTACAAAGGCATTCTTCCAGATTTGTTTAAAGAAGGCCGTGGCTGTGTCGCGCAAGGACACGTCGGCAGCGATAACGTGTTCTACGCTGAATCCGTCCTGGCGAAGCACGACGAGAATTACATGCCTCCGGAAGCGGGTCAGGCCATCGATAAAGCAAAGCACGCTCAGAAAGCTGCGACTACGGTAGTCGAGAATTAATGCAAATATGATCCCGGAAATTGGTCAGTTTGCGTTAATCATTGCGCTTCTCCTCGCGGTGACTCAGGCGACGTTACCGTTAATCGGCGCGTCGCGTGGAAACCAGCAGTGGATGGCCTTAGCTGCGCCCGCAGGCCAGGCACAATTCATCTTCGTCGCTATCGCCTTCTGCTGCCTTGGCTATTCATTTATCACCAACGACTTTTCCGTTCTCAACGTCGCTACTAATTCCAACTCACAACTGCCGCTGCATTACCGTCTCGCTGCCACCTGGGGCTCTCATGAAGGTTCTTTGTTGTTGTGGACCTTGATGCTGGGATTGTGGACTGTTGCCGTAACGCTGTTCAGCCGTCACCTCCCTGACGAAATGATCTCGCGGGTCATCAGCGTCATGGGAATCGTGAGCGTTGGATTTCTTCTGTTTATGCTAACAACGTCCAATCCCTTCACAAGGTTGTTACCGGCGCCACCTGACGGCCGCGATTTGAATCCGTTGCTTCAGGATCCAGCGATGGTCGCGCATCCGCCAATGCTTTACATGGGCTACGTCGGGTTCTCAGTCGCGTTCGCGTTCGCCATCGCCGCCCTAATAGGCGGAAAACTTGATGCGACCTGGGCGCGTTGGTCACGGCCATGGACTACAGTCGCGTGGATGTTTTTGACCTGTGGTATCGCGCTGGGAAGCTGGTGGGCTTACTACGAACTTGGATGGGGCGGTTGGTGGTTTTGGGATCCGGTAGAGAATGCTTCATTCATGCCCTGGCTCGTTGGCACGGCTTTGATCCATTCGTTAGCCGTAACTGAAAAACGGGGCGGTTTTAAGAGTTGGACCGTCCTGCTGGCAATTGCCGCATTCTCTTTGAGTCTGTTAGGCACGTTCCTTGTCCGTTCAGGTGTCTTAACTTCCGTTCACGCGTTTGCGACTGATCCGAAGCGCGGCGTCTTCATTCTCGCGTTTTTGGCATTCGTTATTGGTGGTTCCCTTTTCCTTTATGCCTGGCGCGCAAAACAAGTCGGACTCGGCGGCAAGTTTGATGTGATCTCACGTGAATCACTCCTGCTTTCGAACAACGTCCTCCTGACAGTCGCCGCAGGTTCGGTTCTTCTCGGCACCCTTTACCCGTTGATCGTAGATGCGTTGGGAATGGGTAAACTCTCAGTTGGCCCACCGTATTTCAATCTAGTCTTTGTGCCGTTGATGGCGCCCGCGATGTTTCTGATGGGCATCGGCCCGATCGCGCGTTGGAAGAAAGCGAGTTTGCCTGAACTGGCAATCCGATTGCGGTGGGCTTTCGTCATCAGCGCCGTGACCGCTCTTCTACTTCCCTTCGCGCTTGGTAAATGGAAGCCTCTGCCGAGCCTGGGATTGCTTCTCGCGCTTTGGATCACTACGACGGCGCTACTCAACCTGTGGGAACGTGTTCGCGTAACTTCCGGACAACTGACGACATTTCAAAAGCTGCGCACGCAAAGTCGAAGTTATTACGGAATGCAGCTGGCGCACTTCGGTGTCGCAGTGTTCATCGTAGGAGTCACAATGGTGACTGGCTATCAAACTGAGCAGGATGTGCGGATGGCAATCGGCGACACGGTTAGCGCTGGTGGTTACGAGTTCAAGTTCAACGGCGTCACTGAAGTGATGGGTCCGAACTACCGTGCCGGTCGGGCTGAAATGATCGTGAGCAAGAACGGTGAAGAAGTTGAGCGCATGTATCCGGAGAAAAGGAATTACACCGCGAGTGGGAACGTGATGACTGAAACCGCCATCGACAGCGGCATCACACGAGATCTCTACGTTTCACTTGGCGAACCAATCAACAACGGTGCGTGGAGCGTTCGGATCTACTACAAGCCGTTTGTCGGATGGATCTGGGGCGGCGCAGTATTGATGGCTATCGGCGGAGGGCTAGCCGTTAGTGATCGGCGTTACGCGCTAGCTACGCGAAAACAAAGAGAAGCTGAACAGGCGAAGAAGAAGAAAGCGGAAGTGGTTCCGGCTCCGATAACAGCTCGAGTGGGAATTGAACCGGAAGAACTACGCTCTTAACGAAGAATTCATCGGCCGTGTGTGGCGCGCCTCGACAACTTAAGCGCACGCTGGTCACGTGTCGGCATCAGCGAAAAATTGACTGTAGAATGGCCGGAGAAAAGCTGAGACCTTGATTTTTTATGACTCGGTATCTCATTCCACTGGTTATATTCGGCGTGCTCGTCGTTTTCCTGGCGATTGGATTGGGTCGAGATCCACATGAAGTTCCTTCCCCATTGATCAATAAACCCGCTCCGCCCTTCAAGCTGGCCCAGTTGAAGGATCCTTCAAAGACTTTCTCTGCTGAAGAGATGCGTGGACGCGTGTGGTTGCTCAACGTGTGGGCCTCGTGGTGCATATCATGCCGCGATGAACATCCGCTATTGCTCGAATACGCGCGCAGTGGAGCAGTGCCGATTTACGGATTGAACTACAAGGACAAACCCGAAGACGCCCTTGCGTGGTTGGGTGAATTGGGAGATCCGTATGTTCTGAGCGTCTCGGATCTTGATGGTCGTATTGGAATAGATTACGGCGTCTACGGCGCACCGGAGACTTACTTGATTGATCAGCAAGGCGTCATTCGCTTCAAACAGATCGGACCAGTGACACCTGATGTTTGGACTAAATCCATTCTTCCGCAGGTGCAGGAACTCAATCGTCAAGGCGGTTATAGGTAAGTTGAGTAATAAGCGAATGTTCATTTGGAGTGCGGTGACCTGTCACCGCTTTGGTCTGCGGCAGCTTGCTGCCGCTTCAACTGTTTCGCTCCTGATCTGTTCTGCTGCGATAGTCGCAAGCGCGCAGCTCAGACGGCCCGTCAGTGACGATCCACCGGATCCGGCAGTCGAGCAGCGACTCACCAAACTCTCACAAGAACTACGTTGTCTCGTATGTCAAAATGAAACACTCGCCGACTCGCGCGCAGATCTTGCGGAGGACTTGCGTGAAGAGATTCGCATTCAGATCCGGGCCGGCAAGAGTGACCAAGAGATCATCTCCTTTCTCACTCAGCGGTATGGCGACTTCATTCTTTATCGCCCGCCGGTGAGACCGAAGACTTATCTACTCTGGTTTGGTCCATTCGTGCTTCTACTCGCTGGCCTGGCGATCCTCTTTCGATACGTCAAGCGCCGCAGAGATATGATTGAGGAGAAGCCATTGAGCAATGCTGACCGCGCACAGGTGGAAAAATTGCTGAGCTCAGCTTCCCGAAAGGAAACAGCGTGATTTTGTTTTGGTTTATTTGCGGATTGCTTGTAATCATCGCGCTGGCATTTATTCTGCCGCCGTTGCTGCAACGCCCTGGAACAACGCAGGCCGCAAGCGACAAAGAAAGACGCGAAGCGAATATCGAAATTTACCGCGATCAACTTGCGGAGCTTGAGGCCGACTTGCATAACGGCATCGTCAGCAAGGAGCAATACGAGCAGGATCGCCAGGAGATAGAGCGACGGTTACTGGAAGACGTGAAGCTCAGTGAATCAGAGCCGAAGACGGCCGTGGATTTCACGAAGCGTAATGTTGTCTATGCGCTCGCGATCGGCCTACCATTAGTCGCCGTACTCTTCTATCTAAAAGTTGGCGAGTTGAAAGCGCTGGCGCCGTCAGAGATGCAGCGACCTGCTGCTCAGCCAACGAGTCAAATGCGGTCGCAAGAACAGATCGAGGCAAACGTATCAGCGCTAGTAGAGCGGTTGAAGTCAAATCCCAACGACGCAGAGGGTTGGGTTATGCTGGCGCGTTCTTACAACTCCATGAAACGTTTTGGCGAAGCTGCCGGCGCCTATGCAAGAGCGACGGAGTTACAGCCAGACAATGCTGACCTCTGGGCCGAGTACGCGTTTGTCTCGGCGATGGCCAACAACCGCAGCCTTGAAGGCCAGCCCATGGAACTGGTAAACAAAGCGCTGAAGCTCGATACGGAGAATCTAAAGGCGCTTCAACTCGCGGGTAATGACGCGTTCCAGCGCAAGGATTACAAGAAAGCGATCGACTACTGGTCGCGTGTTCTCAAGAAGGTTCCCGCTCAGTCAGAGGTGGCCCAGTCCATTCAACAGCGAATTGATGAAGCAAAATCATTAGCGAAGACGAAATAGGTCGAAAGGAGATTGTGTTATGTCGCAACGGAAAATCATCGACTGCCGACTGTACCCCAGTGAGAAGGGTTGCACTTTGAGCATTGAAGGTACGGAAGAAGAAGTGCTTCAGGCAGCCACGTATCATGCGGTCACGATGCACGGCCACGAAAACAGTCCCGAACTTCGTGATCAAATAAAACTGATGATGCACGACGTTAATCCGCAGAGCGCGACGGCAAAATAACAGATGACCAGAGAGAATCTTCTTTTCTCGATTATCGGGATCTTGTTTGGTTTCATCGTGGGGTTCATGTTTGCGAGCACGATGAACCAGAAATACGGACCAGGTGCACCGGTTGCAACCGCCAGTCAGAATCTGCCCACTGACCATCCGCCTCTCGATGCAAACACTGCTGCGAATCCGGCAGGCATGCAAGCTGAAGTGACTGCGTCAATCGAGAAAGCCCGCAACGAGCCGAAAAACTTTGAAGCTCAACTCAAGGCGGCGGAGCTCTATTACCAGATTCAACGCTACGATCAATCGATCGAGTATCTTCTAAAGGCAAATCAACTGAAGCCTACTGATTATCAGACAGTCGTGTATCTCGGTGTAGTGAATCTCGACGCCGGCCACTACGACACCGCTGAGAAGTGGTATCGCGCCGCACTCAAGATGAAGTCTGATGACGTGATGGTTCTTGCCGGTATGGCTGAGACGATGCTGCAGAAGAAGGATGCAAAAGAAGCGGAGACAGCCATCGCGCAACTCGAGAAAGTAGATCCAAACAGTCAGGATCTACCAAGGTTCAAGTCGCTGTTAGAGGGATTGAAACAGAAATAGTATTTGGTGTGGTGCCTAAACTTGTAGGGGC
>DATIBJ010000053.1:0-16477 GCA_035457565.1 Pyrinomonadaceae bacterium
AGTCCTGTGACGTAACCGATGTTGAGGATCCGGTTCTGCATTCCATAGATCCAGCCGCCGCCATACGTGTGAGCGTCTGACGGAAACCCTAGCGTGTGCGTCACCCGGCCGGTTGGATAACGATCGTCTGGGAGTTCCCACAGCTCCTTCACACCGATGCTATAGACCTGCGGCTCTCGTCCGTTATCGAGTCCCAGCCGTTGCACCAGCTGCTTTGTGAGCGAGCCACGTGGCCCTTCACCCAGCACGGTTACTTTTGCGCGCAGATCAACGCCAGGTTCGTAATTAGATTTCTGCTTTCCTTCCTTGTCGATACCTTTGTCGCCAGTTCGAACTCCGACCACTCGATCGTCTTCATACAGCAGATCTGCACCGGGGAACTCCGGAAAGACGTTTACGCCGGCTTCTTCACACTTTTCACCCAACCATGCGGTTAAGCGATTAAGCGAAACAATGTAGTAGCCGTGATTCTTTAGCGGTGGGGGCGTGATGGGCGACTTAATAGCGCGCTTCGAAGTTAAGTAGAGAAAGTAGTCCTCTTTGACTGGTGATTCGAGCGGCGCCCCCTGTTCGACGAAGTTGGGAATCAATTCAGCCAGGGCTCGCGGATCCATGACTGCGCCGGAAAGAATATGAGCGCCGACTGTCGCGCCTTTCTCTATGACGGCTATTTCAATATCTCCAAGCGCCTCACCTTTTTTGTCGCCTTTGGCGATGGCGTCATTGTGTTCCTTAACCAATCTCGAAAGGTGCAAAGCGCCACTAAGATTCGCCGGGCCAGCACCAACAAAAACCACATCAAACTCTAACGTTTCGCGTTCCATCAGATCCTTCCCACAATCTGGAGAATTTGAAAAATGAATGGTGATTCAGTCGGGCAGTATAACAAACCGTTGAGAGTCGTGCAGTTGGTGATGAGATGTTTCGATAAACCTCAGTTTGTCGTGTCAGGTTAGAGTGCTCGCAACGTTGTGAGTAGGGGAACATGTCGACAAACTGAAGTTTATCGAACATCTTTAAAACTTCATCACCGTTCCATCGCTGGTGTACACTCTGTCATCCACGAATGACAGGTATACCCAACATGCGATTAGGCTCAGTCGTCGTTATCACGATTGGGATAATTGCCTCTTTTGGTCTGTTGCTACGACAGATCTCGAGACCCGTTACGTCAGCGTCTAACCCCGAGTCTCGTATCGCTCTCGATTCTTTGCCCGAAACATTTCTCTGGGCCTGGGAGCGCCCGGAAAAACTCGACTTTATCGACATCAATCGCGTCGGCGTCGCATACCTGGCGAAGACGATTCAACTACGCGAACGCCATCTGTTTGTGCGGCCACGTCTGCAACCATTGATTCTGCGCCCGGGCACGCGAGTTATCGCAGTCGTCAGGATTGAGACCGAACGACATGAGATTGGTGGGGTATCAGAGTCACAGATTGAGGACGCGGCAAAAGAAATCGCAGAAGTCGCACAGCACTTAGCCCTGTCAGCAGTCCAAATCGACTTTGATGCGCGCGCTTCCGAAAGATTAGCGTATCGCAAACTGCTGTTCCGCGTTCGTCAGCTGCTTCCCTCAACAACACCCTTGTCGATGACCGCATTAGCTTCGTGGTGCGCAGGAGATAACTGGTTATCGGATCTACCCGTCGACGAGGTAGTGCCGATGTTATTCCGTCTTGGTGTGAATCGAGATCAGTTTGCTTCACGTCTGCGATCGGGTGAAGAACTGTTCATGAAGCCTTGTCAGGATTCAGTCGGCGTTTCAACGGATGAAAAAGTTTATCCGCCTAAACGTAAACGCCTTTACATCTTTTCTCCCGACCGCTGGACGCCGTCGACCGTAGACGTCGCACTGGAGACCTATCAAAGATGAAACGACTCCTCCGATCTTCTCTCTGCCTGATTGTTTGCTTCTTTCTGCTTGGACCGAGTATCTCGTTTGCTTGCGGGCCGTTCGCCCTCGACACGATTTTTGTATTTACCGTTCACCCTGCCCATCCATTAGAGAACTTTGCGCGCGGCGATCTCGGTGTTGTTCAGCCCAGCTACGCACGCTCATATCTCGTAGTCGCGTATCGGCATCTGTCTGCCGTAGGGTTCAGTCGCGAGGAACAGCAGGAGCTAATTGACCTGTGGAAGGACCGACTCGATTACGGCCGTCAGCTCGAGTATGACGAATGGATCAAGAACTGGCTGACCGCGCGGCAAAAAGTTCCGGGCCTTACGCAAGCGAAAGAAATTGATGTCTACCGCAACCGTGAAGAACCCAACCAGTACGAGACATTTCTGAATTGTCAAAAGGATGCTTTTGATAATGCTGTCGCGACCTTGAACGCACGCATGGCGAAATATGGAGTTGAATCTGCCGCCATCAAGAGTTGGGTCGAGGCCCAGGACCAGGTGTTTTCGAATTGTCATGAAGGAAAACAGATGCCTACACCTGTTGCGGCTGATGCCGATTCAACGCTCCGGTCAGACCGCACCTATCAAATCGCCGCGGCGAATTTCTATGCAACCAACTTCGATGAGGCGGTCGCTGCGTTCGATTCCATTGCCAACGAGAATGGCTCTCCCTGGCAACTACAGGCGCCCTACCTGGCAGCACGCTCACTTGTAAGAAAGGCGAGCCTCGCAACGCCTGAAAATAAGACAAAGCCGTTGTCGGAAGCGGAACAGAGACTGACCTCTATTCTCGGTAACCGCAAACTCTCAAACTCCCATCATGCAAGTTCACGATTGCTGAACCTGGTTCGGCTTCGCTTACGTCCTGCTGAACGCTTGCAGGAACTCGCAAAGAAGCTCGTCACGCGAAACAATTCTTCATTGAAGCAGGATCTCTGGGACTATACAGTTTTGCTCGACGGCTTTTTAGAAGCGAGCGATGCAGAGAAAGCGAAGTTCTCTGCGGATGCACGCGCAGATGATTTGACCGACTGGCTCGTCACAATGCAGTCGTCTTCAACCGATGCGCGCAATCACTCACTTGAAAGGTGGCGGTCAAATCATTCAAAGCCCTGGCTCGTGGCAGCCCTTTCAAAAGCTCAAGGAGCCGATGTTCAGTCTGCCGAACTCATTAGCGCCGCGTTAGAGATTGAGCAAAACTCCGCCGCATTTCCGTCCGCACGTTTTCACGCAGCTCGATTGTTGGTCGAATCCGGAAAGAAAGACGACGCGCGTCGCACGCTCGATGAGCTGCTCAATAGCAAAGCGCCAAAGTTTGACGAATCCACGCGCAACCTGCTGCTCAGCCTGCGAATGCGCGTGGCGACCGACCTCGCCGACTATGTGAAGTTTGCTCCACGAAAGCCGGCCGCAGTTAGCTGGAACGATGACGGCCGCGAACTTCCCGCCGAACTCTCCCGTGATACAGAAACGATACAGCCGTGGGAGTTCTTTGACGTAGACTCGACGAGGGGTTTCAACAAACACTTACCCTTATCGGTTTTGAAGGCGGCCGTGAAGTCTTCCGATCTACCTCTTCACTTACGCAGTGATCTAGTCCAGGCGACATGGTTGCGCGCCGTGCTGCTCAATGATCTGAAAACGGCGGATGAACTTACGCCATTGATGAAGAAATATTTCTCGGTGGCCACGGTTTACCTCGAAAACTTTGAATCGGCGCAACAACCAGAAGCAAAACGGTTCGCCGCTATTTTCATGTGGTTACGTACACCAGGGCTTGAGCCTTCGGTGGATCAAGGTCTGGGCCGTCAGAAGCCTGTCGGTGAGCAGGACACGTACAGAGACAACTGGTGGTGTTCAGCGGCTTATCCAGGCGTTGCTGCTGAGCCTGAAGACGAGGGTACGCTTCCGTCATTCACGGCTGAAGATGAGCATGCGCCTGGCTTTCTAACAACCGCCGAAAGAGCCGCGGCTGCTCGCGAGCATGCGGTGCTCAATGGTTTTGGCGCAGCTCCGAATTACATCGCACGACAAGTTATTCAGTGGGCGAACACAAATCCAGCTGATCCTCGTGTCCCTGAAGCTCTCCATCTTGCCGTGAACTCTACGCGTTATGGTTGTACAGATAAGAACACCGGTCGTTGGTCAAAGGCCGCTTTCGATCTACTGCATCGCCGATACGGCAATAGCGTTTGGGCAAAGAAGACCAGATACTGGTTTAAGGATTAGAACAAAGGAAGTAGCAAGTGGAAGAGCACGAATTCACGAACCATCTAATAAACGAAACCAGTCCATACCTCTTACAACACGCACACAATCCCGTCGAGTGGTATCCGTGGGGTGTTGCGGCCTTCGAAAAAGCCAAAGCTGAGAACAAACCTGTGCTTCTGAGCATTGGTTATTCCGCGTGTCACTGGTGCCACGTGATGGCGCACGAGTCATTCGAGGACGAGGCCATTGCCGAATTGATGAATCAGTACTTCGTAAACATTAAGGTCGATCGCGAAGAGCGCCCCGATCTTGATCAGATTTATATGAATGCCGTGCAGATGATGACGCATCATGGCGGGTGGCCAATGACAGTGTTTTTGACACCGGACGGAGTTCCCTTCTACGGAGGAACGTATTTCCCGCCTCAGGATCGTTACAACATGCCTGGCTTTCCGCGCATTCTGATCAGTGTTGCCGAGGCTTATCGGGATCGTCCGGAAGATGTGAGCGCCACGTCCACATCAATTTTGAAGGAACTCGAACGTGTCAGCGTCGCGACAGGTTCGGAGCAACCGATCAGTGAAGAAACACTCAGTGCTGCCTATGTCGGACTCATTCGAGCGTACGACTCAACGAATGGCGGTTTTGGTGGGCCGCCAAAGTTTCCGCCTTCGATGGCTCTCGAATTCCTACTTCGCACGCATGCGCGCACGCGCCAAGACGAGCCGCTCAATATCATCCGCCACACGCTGACGAAGATGGCGAACGGCGGAATCTATGATCACCTTGGCGGCGGTTTCCACCGATATTCGGTTGATGCAAGGTGGCTTGTCCCGCATTTCGAAAAGATGCTGTATGACAACGCGCTTCTCTCGAGATTGTATCTGCACTACTACCAGCTCACCGGCGACTTGCAGGCACGAGGCACAGCTGAGGGCATACTTGATTACGTGCTTCGAGAAATGACAGACGTTAACGGAGGATTCTATTCAACGCAGGATGCTGATTCGGAAGGACACGAGGGTAAGTTTTTTGTTTGGACCGTCGACGAGATCAACCATGCGATTGGAGAGGACGCGCTGCTTTTCAATGCCTTCTACAACGTTACTGAGGAAGGAAACTTTGAAGGCAAAAACATACTGAATGTCACCGAGCCACTTGAAGCTGTAGCGGCTGAAATGGGCCTTGACGTCGATGAAGCCCGCGCATCAATTGACCGGAGCCGAAAGAAGCTTTTCGCGCTCCGCGAGCAACGTGTCAAACCCGGCCGTGACGAGAAAACACTGACGGCGTGGAATGGTTTGATGATGGCAAGCTTCGCTGAAGGAGGTGTGATTCTCCAGCGGAACGATTATCTTGAGGCGGCGCGCCAAAATGCCGATTTTGTTTTAACGAACCTCCAGAGCGATGGTCTGTTGCTCCGCACGTACAAAGACGGCAAAGCGAAACTAAACGGTTACCTTGAAGATTACGCTTTTATGATCGAAGGCTTAATCACTCTGTCAGAAACTTCAGGTGAGCTGCGTTGGTTGTTAGAAGGGTTGCGGTTGGCGGACAAAATGATTGAGGAGTTTTGGGATGCTGAGCAGGGGGGCTTCTTTTTTACCGGCGAAAGCCATGAGAGCTTGATCGTTCGCCAGAAAGATTATTTCGATAATGCGACACCATCGGGAAACTCCGTGGCCGGATTTGCGCTCTTGCGGCTAGCAACGCTCACCGACAACCAGGATTACCGCAATCGGGCAGTCGCGGTTCTGCATGAAGTGGCTGACTCAGCCCGGCGGTACCCTTCCGGTTTTGGCTATGCGCTTTGTGCCGTCGACTTTTACCTGTCAACACCCACGGAGATCGCCATCCTAGGGGATGATGCGGCCGTAAGATCTCAGTTTCTGGCTGAGGTGTGGCGCCAGTATCTACCAAACAAAGTGATAGCTACCGCGACCGGCGCCGATCATCCTGACTCGACTCCCGTTGCGTTGCTCCATCAAAAACCCGTGCCAAGTTCCGCAACGGCATACGTTTGTGAGCACTACACCTGCCAGGCGCCCGCGTCTACCGTGGCAGAGCTTCGCCAGCAACTGACCAATCTGTAAGAAACTAAGCTAGCTGCGCCGAATCCATCTCCGGCTGTCGGTGAAGTGCCTATTGACTCAATTTGCTGTGAACGTTATATTTAGCCCTGTGTCTAACACTGTTGGCACAAGCTTTTCAGCGCAACTTTAGTCCTCGCCGATTTCGCCGGGCAAGATAACGTCCGACACTTCCCCAAGCTAACCCACCAGCCCAATCTGACAAGGAACATAGGTCTGCATGGCGAAAAATAACTGGAAGAGCACTGTGCTTCTCTCTGGAATCGCGGTGGTTTCGGTTGTGATGTTCGTGACGGCGGTCGTTGATAGCCTCAAACTTCCGCTCGTTACCAGCATTATCCCCCTACTAATTCTGTTGCTGTTTACTTTCGGCGCCAGCGGTCTAACGGTTTCGGTTACCAGCACTGATGGAGTAGGACACACTGGCAAGTCGATTGGCGATGCCTTCGTTTTTCTCGCAGTGATGCTCTACGCTGTACCGCCCGCCGATACCATTGGACCAGCAGTCATTCTCGCCGCGGTCGTGGGTGTCGTTTCCGCTAACAGACTTGGCAATCATCGCCTCACGCTATTCACAACCGGGATGGCTGTTATCTCGACCTTCGTCTCGGCGTCTCTTTACGGAGTCCTCGTTGACTTCTTCGCTGGAAAAGCGAACCCCGTGTGGGATGGCCCTCTCTCGCTTGATATCTTCCTCGTACCGCTGTTCGGTCTGGCTGCTCTTCAATACACATTAAGCACCTTTGTCACAGCATGTTTTGCCAGCGTTGAGGCTGGCAAGTTTCGGCTATTACCTTCAAAAGAGAGCGTGGTCTGGACGCTCACGACGCAGCTCGCGTGTGCGGCCTCAGCCGTGCTCTTCTATTCGGCGATTCGTAACAAGGGAATCTCTTATGGCTTGCTCGGTTTGTTGATAACTGCGCTGGTCCACCTGTTATATCGCTTCAATCAGAAGCGCATAGAAGATCTCAAACACGCCGAAGCAGAGCGGCGCCGCCATATTGAAGAGATGGCGGACATTCACATGAACACGATTGAGTCATTGGCGATTGCGATCGACGCGAAGGATCAAACCACCCACGGTCACGTTCGCCGCACTCAGATTTATGCAACTGAGATGGGAAAACTACTGAGCGTAACGGAACCGCAGCTTCAGGCTCTGCGCGCGGGCGCGTTACTCCACGACATCGGCAAGCTGGCTGTCCCCGAATACATTTTGAACAAGCCAGGCAAGCTCACGGAATCCGAATTTGCCAAGATGAAGATCCATCCGACAGTGGGCGGCGACATCTTGAGACGCGTCAACTTCCCTTACCCGGTTGAAGATATCGTTCGTTATCACCATGAGAAATGGGACGGTAGTGGGTACCCGAAAGGTCTGAAAGGTGGAGCGATACCACTCGTCGCCCGGATCATTTCGGTCGTCGACTTTTATGACGCCACGCGTTGCGACCGTCCATATCGCATAGGCATGCCACGCGAAGAGTCCCTTGCCCTGCTGGCGAGTATGAGCGGGACCGCATTTGATCCGAAGGTCGTTGCGATCTTTACCGCTCACGTTGAAGAGTTCGACAAGCTCATCGATTCAGAAGACATTCAGGAACAAGTTTCATCCAAAGAGCTGGTCGACAACGTTACCACCACGCGCCCTGATGCCGGCCTGGCTTCTGATACTCTTGGCACTCAAGCAGATACTTCAGGTTTTCGCTCGATCAGTGAAGCACAGCGCGAAGTTTTTGCTCTTCACGAGATAGCACAAACCATCGGCTCATCTCTGAGCCTTCAGGACACTGTAACGTTGGTTTCCAACAAACTGCGTGCAATCGTGCCCTTTGATACCTGCATTATCTTTGTAGTTGATGAACGCAGTGGCAAAGCTGTCGCCGCACACAGCGCCGGCGAAGATGCTCAACTCTTTGCTAAGAGACGCATGGAGGTGGGCGACGGGATCACTGGCTGGGTGATCGCCAATGGACGTTCAATGTGCAACGCATCTCCGGAGCTGGACCTTGTTGGTATTCCCGAAGAGGTTGCTAAGGAGTATCGCGGCGTCCTTGTTTCTCCGCTGCTGCGCGAAGATGGCGCCTTCGGCGCGATTACGCTCTATTCGAAGAGCCGGACGTCGTACACGACTGAACACGTTCGCTTACTGGAATCTGTTTGCCAGCACGCATCGAGTGCTCTGAGTAACGCGCTTACGTTCGAGAAGACGAAAGAGAGCGCGCTCGTCGATCCGCTTACGGAACTGCCGAATGCCCGCGGCTTCTACATGATGCTCGAGCAACGCATCGCCGAATGCCAACGCATGAATCGCGAATCACTCGCGGTTATCAGCATGGACATTGACGACTTCAAGGACATCAACAATCAGTATGGACACGCGATGGGGGATAGACTGCTCGCAGCGGTCGCCGGCGTAATCAAACGCGAGTTGCGGCAAATGGACATTCTCACGCGGTACGCGGGAGATGAGTTTGTAGCCATCCTGCCCATGGCGTCGACCGGAATGGGCTTACAGATCGCCGATCGAATGCGAACAGTTGTTGAGAGCCATAAGTTTGCAGTTCGTGCTGACAAGATCGTCCAACTACGGGCCAGCGTGGGTGTTGCGTGCTTTCCCGAAGATGGTGAAACTACGGAAGAGCTTCTGACAGCCGCAGCGCGCAAAATGCAAACTGACAAGCACAGTCGAAAGACGATCCTCACGCTCGCCAAAGCGCCTGTAAGTTCAATCGATATGTTGCGCTAACGCAATTGGAAAGCCTTTTTGCGCGACCTCTTATCCTCGCGTATAATTCGACGCTTCAAGTGAGCATCCCCAACGAGTAAGATTTGCGGGAGCAACAAGGTGCTCGACCGCTTAGCAAAGCGGTAACCCAGAGAGGACAGGAAATTAACCGGAGTCCGAACGCCCGCTTCATTGCGGGCATTATTTAGCGCGCGAATCCGGATTGTGCGGTATACATGAGCAAACAAGTAGCAGAGCCTCGAACACGGGCCGGGGCAGAAGAAAAGAGCGCCACCAGCGTTGCTGAAGCCACTCCAGATCCCGAGACCCTCAAGCGCGATAAAGCCGCAGCAAAAGAGAAACAAAAAGACCGATTAAGCGGACTCGACAAAGATACGCTGATCGAGTTGTACCGTCAGATGCTGCTCATTCGTCGTTTCGAAGAGAAAGCAGCCGAGGCCTATAGCTCAGGAAAGATCGGCGGTTTCTGTCACCTTTATATCGGGCAAGAAGCCGTAGCGGTTGGCGCCATTTCCGCGATTCGGAAGGACGATTATGTGCTGACAAGTTATCGCGAGCATGGACACGCGATCGCCAAGGGAATGTCATGCGACTCAATCATGGCGGAGCTCTTTGGCAAAGTCACCGGCTGTTCGAAGGGCAAGGGCGGCTCAATGCACATGTTTGATAAGGATTTGAACTTCCTCGGCGGCCACGGGATCGTCGGCGGTCAAATTCCTCTTGCCACCGGCACTGCATTCGCTTCGAAATACAAAGGCACCGACCAAGTTACGCTCTGCTTCTTCGGTGAAGCGGCCGTGAATCAAGGTGCTTTTCACGAGTCGCTTAACATGGCCCAATTGTGGAAGCTCCCGTGCATTTACATCTGTGAGAACAATCAGTACGGCATGGGCACATCACTCGCACGCGCGATGTCGTTGCGCGACATTGCTCAAAAAGCATGCGCTTACGAAATCTCTTCCGAGTTCGTTGATGGCATGGACGTACTGGCAGTACGTGAGGCGACTCAACGAGCAGTTGATCGCGCGCGCAAGAGCTACCTGCCGACCTTATTGGAGGTGCGGACCTATCGGTTTATGGGCCACTCCATGTCGGATCCCGGTAATTACCGGACACGCGCTGAGATTGAGAAGTATCAGGAGCGCGATCCCATCAAGTTGTTTACCGCAACTCTACTCGAAGAGAAAATCGTCGACGACAAGTTGCTCGCGCAGATGGATCAGAAGGCACGCGAGGAAGTTGAGCGCGCAGTGAAGTTTGCGGATGAGAGCCCATTGCCACCGCCCGAAGATCTTTTCACTAACGTTTACGCGAATCCGATTACTCCGGGCCGAGCAAAGTAAATCCAATGGCAACTATCACAATACGCGAAGCGTTAAACCAGGCTCTTCGGGAAGAATTGAGCCGCGACCAAAATGTTTTTCTCATGGGCGAAGAAGTCGCAGCATACGATGGAGCTTACAAAGTTACTAAGGGTTTGCTTGCTGAATTTGGTGACAAGCGCGTAATCGACACGCCAATCACTGAACTCGGTTTCGCCGGACTCGGCGTCGGCGCAGCAATGGTTGGTCTGCGGCCGGTGATCGAGTTCATGACCTTCAATTTCTCGATCCTGGCAACCGATCAGATCATCAACTCAGCCGCGAAGATGCTTTACATGTCGGGTGGTCAGTACAACATTCCAATCGTTTTTCGCGGGCCGGGTGGTTCGGCATTCCAGGTTTCATCACAACACTCACAGGCTATCGAATCGTGGTACACCTACTTTCCCGGCTTGAAAGTGGTGATGCCTTCAACTGCCGCCGATGCGAAGGGCTTGCTAAAGTCGGCGATTCGCGATGACGATCCGGTGATCTTCATTGAGCAGGAGCGAATGTATGGCGCCAAAGGCGAAGTTCCGGACGATTCGGATTTCACGATTCCGCTCGGCGTTGCGGAAGTTAAGCGCGAAGGCACTGACGTAACAATCGTGGCGCGCTCGCTCATGGTCCCGATCGCACTCAAAGCGGCTGAAGCGCTCGAGAAAGACGGCGTATCGTGCGAAGTTATCGATCCTCGAACAATCAGACCGTTAGACATCGACACGATCGTCGAGTCAGTTAAGAAAACGAACCGTATAGTTGTTGCCGAAGAATCGCATCCGGTCTGCAGTGTCAACGCAGAGATCAGTGCGCAGATCATGGAACGTGCGTTTGATTATTTGGACGCACCAGTAAAGCGCGTGTCCGCCGCAGACGTGCCGATGCCGTACGCAAAAAACCTCGAACAGCTTGCGGTGCCAGATGTACAGCAAATCGTCGCGGCAGTGCGGGAAGTTGCATATCTCGACTAGGTGGCTTTTACAGGATTCCTGAATCGCAGAATTACAAGAACCGTTGAAGGAGCGGGCGATTAGGTGTTGGGTTGCGCTGGCGTGGCTCCGTTTAATTAACTCTTTGATCTTGTAATCCTGAAATTCTGTCCAAAAAAATAATATGGCCAGTAAGGTAATCATGCCGAAGCTCTCTCCCACCATGGAAGAGGGTCAAATTGCTAGGTGGCTGAAAAAAGAAGGCGACAAAGTGTCGATGGGCGAGCCGCTTGCCGAGATCGATACTGACAAGGCCACGATGGAGATGCAGGCGCTTGCTAATGGCGTGTTGCGGAAGATCCTGGTTGGTGAGGGCGAATCGGCGCCACTGGGCCAACTTATCGGCGTCATTGGCGAGGCCGACGAGGATATATCTTCGCTACTCAGTGAAGCACCTGCTAAAGGCGCAGCAGCAAGCACACCGAAGCCAGAACCAGCCGCTGCCAGCAAACCTCAAGAAACTACTGAGCCACAACTAGCTGAGACTCCAGCCGAGCAGCCTGCTCCTGCTCCTTCAGGCAATGGTGCAGGTGGAAGACTAATCGTGTCGCCACTCGCAGCACGCATGGCTGCGGAAGCGGGTATCGATCTTCGATCGCTGCGTGGGAGTGGACCAGGGGGAAGAATAATCAAGAAAGACATTGAGACGGCAATGAGCCAACAGCAGCCATCTGCCGCTGCCGGCAAACAGCCAGTGCTCCGTGTTGTTGAAGGTCGACAGCAGCAACCAATTGTCGTTGGCGCCTCAACGTATCATGACGAACCGGCGAGCGAAATCAGGCGAACTATCGCTCGACGACTGGTAACTTCGCTTGGACCCGTTCCGCATTTCTTTCTGACGTCCGAAATCGAAATGGACCGCGCGGCAGAAATGCGGCGCGGCATCAACGCTCTTGATCCTGATCTTAAGATCAGCATCAACGATGTCATCATAAAAGTCACTGCAGCAGCGTTGATGCAACATCGGCAAGTTAACGCGTCATTTCAGGATAAAGTTGTACGTTATTACGACCACGCAGACATCGGCGTCGCCGTTGCTATTGAAGATGGCTTGATTACACCCGTGATTCGCAGCGCCGATCAGAAATCGCTTAGTCAAATAGCCGCCGAGGTGCGCGAGCTCGCCGAAAGGGCAAGGTCGAAGAGACTTAAGCCGGAGGAATATACCGGCGCAACGTTCTCCGTCAGCAATCTCGGCATGTTTGGCATCAACGAGTTTACTGCCATCATTAATCCGCCCGAGGGCGGCATCCTTGCGATCGGAGCGATGACTCCACAACCAGTCGCCCGCGATGGTGAGATGGTCGTTCGACAAATGATGCGAGTGACGATGTCGTGCGACCACCGCCTGATCGACGGAGCAACGGGAGCAAAGTTCCTTCAAACCTTCAAGAAGATGCTAGAGAACCCGCTGTATCTCGTCGTCTGATGTCGGCAGATACCCAAACCGCGCGGTCCGGGCTTGGCCCGCACATTGCTCTCATCACGGTTCAAGTCCTATTTGGCACCTGGCCTGTGCTCGGTAAGTTTGTGCTGAGATCGATGTCGAGTTCTATGCTCGTCGCGAGCCGGCTGACAGGCGCTGCAGTAGTATTCCTCATAATTCAACGGAACATACGTCCGCTCCTGAAGATGCATCGGAAGGACTTCTTGATGCTCGCCTTCTCGAGCGCGATCGGTGTGGTAGGAAATCAGTTTCTCTACGTGAAGGGACTATCGTTAACGACTGCTATCAACGCTACACTAATCAGCACGACAATTCCCGTGTTTGCCCTTTTGATGAGTATTTTCTTCGGTTACGACAGATTATCGGTTCGGCGGTTTATGGGAATGCTGCTCGCGGCGATCGGAGTTCTCTATCTCGTTAACCCGTTCCGAGGCGCCTTCACTGCTGAAACAACCATCGGAAACATTCTCATCGTCTCTAACTCACTTCTTTACGGCACCTATATTGTTCTCTCGAAAGACCTGTTTGAACGCTACGGTGCGCTGAATGTAATAACCTGGATCTTCTTGGTAGGCACGGTGGTGACGTTGCCGGTCGGTATACTTACCGCTCGCAATGAACACCTGGCCTCACTAGGCGTCGCGATTTTGGCTTCGCTAGTGGTGATTATCCTGTTGCCGACTGTTGGTGCCTACTATCTGAATGGATGGGCACTTACGAAAGTCGCTCCAAGTGTTGTAGCGGTTTACATATATCTACAACCTCTAATCGCGTTCGGACTTGCACCGACTATACTTGGCGAAACCTGGAACTCGCGAACAATTGTCAGTTCGTTATTGATCTTCGTGGGAGTTGCAATTGTGACGAGGCGCAGTCGCAGTCTCGCTGTTCGCGAGATTAGCGAGCATCCGGATTTGTCGCGATAAACTGGGAGCGTCACCGAAGGGCGGTAATATCCAATTACAGAACGGGAGCGCAGCGACCGATTCAAACTAGCCGAGCCGGGCCATATTTGAAATCGGTCGCTACGCTCCCGTTCTGCAGTTTCATGTGCAGGATCTGAAACCACCCCGCCACACATCCTAACGGCTACGCAGCCTGAGCAGGCTCGTCTCTGCCAAAGCAACTCATGATCTCTGGCGAATCAAGCGTGTCTCGTTCCATCAACATTTCAACCAACCGGGCAATCGATTCACGTTCACGTTCAACTACTGCACACGCTCGCTCCAACTGCGCATTGATCAGTTCATTGGTAGCTTCTTCGATCCGATCGAGCATAACCTGACTATGCGGTTGGTCTGGCTGCCCTAAGTGAATCGGACCCAAACGGCTCATGCCAAACTCGCTCACCATCCGCCTTGCGATTTCGACCGCGCGTTCGATGTCGTTAGACGCACCGGCGGTCATCGTCTGCAATAGCACTTGTTCAGCCGCACGTCCTCCCATCAACAACGCAATCTGATCTTCCAGGTATTCCCGCTTTTTCATTAACCGATCGCGTTCAGGTAATTGTTGAGTAACTCCCAGTGCGCGGCCACGAGGCAGAATCGAGACCTTGTGAATTGGATCGCCGTGCTCCACCGCCAGACCGACTGCGACGTGCCCGGCTTCATGGACCGCCGTTGCATAACGCTCATCCTCGTCCATCATGAAGCCCTGTCGTTCTGCACCCATCAATATGCGGTCGCGCGCAAACTCAATATGGGAGCGGTCAACCGCTTCGCAGCCATCGCGTGTCGCGGCAATCGCAGCTTCGTTCATGAGGTTTGCGAGCTCAGCACCAGAGAAGCCGGGTGTGCCTCGAGCGATCCATTGGAGATCTAAACCGGGTTCGAGTTTCAAGTTTCGCGCGTGTACCTGAAGAATCGCTTCCCTGCCGCGGACGTCGGCGAGGTTTACCGCAATTTCGCGATCGAACCGACCCGGTCGCGTCAGAGCCTTATCAAGTATGTCGGGACGATTCGTCGAAGCAATCACCACGACAGCGCTGGATTGATCAAACCCGTCCATCTCGACGAGCAGTTGATTCAGTGTTTGATCCTGATCGGCCGATGCTGAATCGCCGCCCCGACCACGTTGCCGTCCAAGTGCGTCGACTTCGTCGATAAAAATGATGCACGGCGAAAGCTTTCGACCTTTGGCAAATAGGTGTCGCACGCGAGCGGCGCCAAGACCTGCAAACTTCTCCTGAAAACTCGAACCAGACGCAGCCAGGAACGGCACTCCGGCTTCTTTCGCAGCGGCTCGAGCCAGCAAAGTCTTGCCAGTGCCCGGAGGTCCATAAAGCAGAATCCCACGGGGTACTCGTCCACCAAGTCGACCGAACCGGAGGGGATCCTTTAAAAACTCGATCGTCTCAGCAAGTTCATTCCGCGCTTCATCAACTCCAGCGACATCATCAAAACCGACATCTTGTTTGCCATTGTGGTCGTTCACCTCAAACGATCCATGACCACTCATGTTCGCGTAAAGTCGCCAACCGACTACTCCGAGCACGCCAACCATCAGAATTGGTAGGAACCAATTCAAGAGTGTCACCGCGAGACCGGGCTGCACCGGTCGGAATTCGATAGGCACATTTGCTTTGCGGAACAGCTCAACTACCTCGTGCTGTGCTGCCTGACCAGTGACAGTCGCTTCAACCAAAGAACCATTTGCCTTGCGAACCGTCAGAGTTTCGCCTTCGATGACCAGTGCCACTCCACTGCTAGTTTGAGCAACATTGTAGAGTTGCGAATAGTTGATCTTTTCAACGACAGGTTGAGAGCGTTGATAAAGAACGATTGCGGCTGCAATCACGAGAACCGTTGCAATTGCGGAAGTGGTGACGATAAGCGTGCGCCGGGGGCGCAGAAATAATTTGGGTAGGGGGGTCGGCATAAAACCTCCGTAAAACTGGCGCGTGCGCCAGCTGAATAAATCTTGATAGCAAAGAATCGGGTTAGAAAGCGACGGGGCTTCGGAAGGAGCGAACCGCACGCGAAAACCGAGATAGGCTTAAAACAATCGCGCTCGTTAATTTGAGCGAGCGCAACCTCACTTTAACAGCCAACAATGGCGTAAGTCCAGCATTTGAATCAGAGACCTCTCCTCGATTAGCCATCAGCGACGCACTGAGCTTCACGAAGAACGGCCACTGGCATGTTTTCGTACGCGTCGGTCAGCGCGGCACGCCGTCTTTGATGCAGCCAACACATCAAAATTTGGCTAAACCTCTCAGAACCTACCGTATTTCAAAGACTTAACGCCCTAATGGGGGTGGCATGGTCGTTGCTCAAAACCAGGGCGTGACTTTTGTACCAACTAATTTGGGAAGCGAGTGGTGAACAAAAGGAGGCTATCGAAATGCTTTGGACGATTTTTGTAATTCTTCTTGTCTTGTGGCTGCTGGGCGTTGTTAGCAGTTACACCATCGGCGGGTTCATTCATCTGTTGTTAGTGCTGGCACTCGTGGTGCTGCTTATCAACATAATTGGCGGCCGACGCACGGCCATCTAGGCAAACGAACACACTGTTTGCCCTGCGGGACGCCCGACTACTAACGCTGCTTTTGCGCGGAGGCAGTTGGGCGTCAACTATTTGTAGACGTCTGACGACAGGGCAAGCGATTGAACAAGTCGCCCTACGGGATACAGATTCATCTGCTGATCCCAGTAGGGCGATTTGCTGTAGAAGTACTCTAAACGTGCTGCCGGGCTTGCAGCGAAGATTTCATCGTTCTTGAG
>DATIBJ010000054.1:0-32295 GCA_035457565.1 Pyrinomonadaceae bacterium
GACACCCTTGCCGATCGGCTAACGATTCCCCCTGTCGGGTTCGTAGGAGACTTTCACTCCCTAGTAAGCGCGCCCTGCCGGGCGCACAAGCAAAGGCCCGCAGCTTACTCGCTGCGGGCCTTCAGCGTCGCATGACTAAACTTGATTTAGTTGACCATGCCTGAACTCCTCTGCTCGTCAGTTTGCTTATTTGTGTTGAAAGCTCCCAGCGCCTCGGCTACCCCTGTTATAGCGGTCGCACTCGGATTCACATATCTCACAAAGGTCTTATACTGCGTGTGGCCTGTCACCTTCATAATGAGCGTATGTGGTTGGCCCGTCTCAACCATTCTTGTCGTTGCGGTGTGCCGACCATCATGGAAGTGAAAATCCTTTATCCCTGCCTCCTCACATGCTGATTTGAAAGCAGTTTTGATCGTGGTTGTGATTCCGAAGACTGAAGCTCTTTCGTCCTGCGTTGAAACCTGCCAAAGTTTCATCAGTTCGTCATACAGCCGCGAGGTCATGCCGACTTCCCGGCGCGTTGCTGTTTTGGCATTCTCAACGGTGACAGTAAGAATCCGCGATACAAAATCTACATCGCGCCATCGCAACTTAAACAACTCGCCGCGCCGACATGCCGTATCCAGCGCCGCAATCAAAAGCGGTCGCAAGTGTTTGCGTTTCGGTTTATCAAAAGCTGCAAGTAGTCGCTGTTCTTCGTCATAGGTTAGCGTTCGGTCGCGTGAAGTTTCGTCGGCCTTGCTGATGAGGGAATCGCCCTTTTGAAACGGAGAACTCACGATCCAACCCTGACGCATAGCGTATCTAAACATCGCACGCAGCAGTTCCAGTTCCCTGTTAACCGATGCGATAGACCTCTGATTACGGTGTATAGTCGGCGTATCCAGTCGCGCCACTTTGTAATCTTGAATATCCCCGTGACGAATGGCTTTTATACGTCGCTTGCCAAATCCACTAACAAGCGCCTTCAATGCCGCCCTTGCAGGTTGCACTGACTTCACTCCGGCAACCTTGCGCCCGTTCACAATCTTTGCGGGAAACAGTTTGTCCTTCTCGTAGTCTCGCGCCAAGTCAACAAAGCGAATGTGATCGCCGTGCAGCACCGTTTCGCCGTGATCTTCCAAATCCTTGATCAACGATTTTCTGAGTCTCTGAGCTTCTGTTCGATTACCAGCCCGTCTCATCAACTCGCGACGCACGCCGGAATCGTCCGTGTATTGGACGCGCACATAGATTTTACCGTTCCGTTCGACTATAAAGCCCGTTCGTTCTCGTCCCATTAATCGTCCTCCTCAAGAGTAACCCCTGTACCCGCTTTTGGCACCCGTTTTGAACTGGAACGCGAGAGTATCACAGAAACATTTGAATGGATAATCTTATTTTTGCGCCTAAAAACTATGCAATTGGAGCAATCGCAGAAACCTATGATAACGACTCACCATCGGCTGTTAACCGAAGGGTTGTAGGTTCGAGTCCTACCTGCGGAGCCAAAAAATCTGAGAAGGGGAGGCTGGGCTGCCTCCCTTTTTTATTGTGCAATTCTCTGGGCGATCTCCGTGTTCTCTGTGGCTCTGCGGTTGAAAGCCCCGGGCATTGCATAACCACCGAGCTACAGAGAACAGGGAGATCGCACAGAGAACCGAAATCCAAGCACAAAGTACCAAGAACAAAGCTCTTCCGCTGAGTCGACTTGCCTCTATAAACAATCTGCGACATTATCCATCGCTGCAAAATCACAACTTGCAGATCTGCTCATCCTGATCTCCTTCGGGAAAGCTAATCTTCGTTCGGAAGGTATTCATGGAACGTCGCACAACTGCCTGGTTTAGTCAGAACCTACAAGCTGAAATGCCCCTCGTCGCGTACGGACATGCGGGCGTTCCTCTATTGATGTTTCCCACGGCTGCGGCGGACTATCTCGAATACGAGCGTTTCTATCTGGTCGATTGCATCAAACCACTCATCGAGTCGGGGCGACTGCGCGCGTATTCAATCAACAGCGTGAATCGCTACAGTTTGTTGAATGAACAAATGCCGGCGCCGCTCAAGGCAGAGCTACTCACTCGTTACGATCGATACATCACCGACGAAGTGTTGCCATTAATCAGAAATGAGTGTGGAGAAAACGATGGTCGGCCACTTACGACAGGTGCGAGTCTCGGCGCGTTTCTCTCAGTCAACGCTTACTTCAAGCATCCCGATCTGTTTCGTGGAGTGATTGCTATGAGTGGAAGTTACGACATCCGCTCTTATCTGAAGGGTTACTACGACGACAATGTTTACTTCAATAATCCTGTCGATTACATTTCAAATCTCAACGACGACTACTACCTGCCAATACTTCAGAAAGCAGACTCGATCATTTTGCTTTCGGGTCAAGGGGCCTATGAAGCGCCGGAACGAAGTCGCGCTCTCTCAGACATTCTTCATTCAAAAGGAATACCTCACACATTCGATCTCTGGGGACCTGACGTGAATCACGACTGGCCGTGGTGGAGGAAGATGCTTCCACACACACTAGGGAGTCTTTTGGAAGGATGAGGGATGAAGGATGAGGGATGAAGGATGAATCAGAAACAGACTTCAATTACCCCTGCTCGAACAGCTAAAAGATCAAAACCACCACCGCGTCTATCGTCAGAGTCGAGGCCCACCCGGAATTAACCCTCAATCAGAAAAAAGAGACCCTCACATGCAAGAAGATCTTCGTAAAAGAACCAAGCAGTTTGCGCTCAGAATCATCAAGCTCTATTTAGCTGTCCCACAAAAAGGAGTTGGTTACGTGTTGGGGCCGCACCTGCTAAAGGCGGGAACATCGGTCGGTGCTCATTACCGCGAGGCCTGCCGAGCAAAATCAAATGCTGACTTCATCAGTAAAATTGAAGGAGCCTTGCAAGAGTTGGATGAAACGACCTACTGGCTTGAGTTACTTTCGGAGGGAGGCGTCGTTGCGCCTAAACGCTTGGTGCCTCTTATAACCGAAGCGGATGAGTTGATTAGGATTTTTGTGGTTATGGTCAAGAACGTCAAGCTACGAAGACGAACGCGCAACGCATAAGTAATCGGTAAACACAAAGGGCCGATCCGTATCGGCCCTTCATCCCTCATCCTTCATCCCTTGGTCTAAGGTTCCCCATCCCCCTTCTTCCCCTTCTTCTTCTGCGGTTCGGCTTCGCGTGGACGAGTTGCCGGTGGTGGCGTGACCTCAGGCTTCGCTGGCGGAGCTTCAGTTTTTGGCTGCGCAGGTGTTCCGGGCTCATCTCCTTTGGGAGGTGGCGGCAACGTCACTTGATCCATCTTCGGTTGCGTTCCGGTCGGATCGGTCGTCGCGTTTTGGTCTGCTGCTTCTTGAGCTTCAGCAGCGAACTCGGCGCGTTCAGCTGCCAGCTCACGTTGTCTTTGACGGAACAGTTCGCGCATATCCTCAGGCATCGACGGAGCCTTCGGAAAATCTTCCTTCGGCTGATCCTTCAAGAAGGTCTTCATGAACTCGATGAACATGGGCAGCGCGCCTTTGCCCCCGGTCATATCGTTTCCGAGAGGTCGCTTTCTTCCAGGATAACCCATCCACACGCCCGTAACGTACGTTGGCGTGTAGCCGATAAACCAAACGTCAGTGTGATCGTTGACGGTGCCAGTCTTGCCCGCTAAGGGAACGCCGAGAGATGTCGCTGCCGTTGCCGTCCCAGAAGTGACAACGCCGCGCATCATCGAGACCATGGTGAGCGCGACGTATTCATTCACCACTTTGTAAGTCGTGTGTTCCCACTCTTCCAGAACCGCGCCATCGCGATCCAGCACGCGGCGGATCATGTGAGGCTGAACTCGGATTCCTTTATTCGGAAATGCAGAGTAGGCCGACACCATCTGATCGAGTGGAACTTCGGTAGCGCCGAGCGCAGAGGGAAGGTAAGGCGACATCGGAACCTTTATGCCGAAGCGTCGGACCATCTGCGCGCCCGTTTGAATGCCGACTGTTTGCAGCAGGTGGACCGCCGGAATATTCATCGACTTCGCCAAGGCAGTTTTCATCGGCAGGTCTGCATTTCCAAGCGAGCCATCGTAATTGTGCGGCTGCCAATCGCCGATGCTGATCGGCGCGCCACTGACTGGAGTGTCAGGAGTCATGCCCCACTCGACGGCGGCAGTGTAGATGAACGGTTTGAAACACGAACCAGTTTGCCGATACGCTTGAATCGCGTTGTTGAATTTATTTGTGTAGAAGTCGTAGCCACCAACCATCGTAACGATCTCGCCGGTCTTAGCATTGAGGGTCATCATCGCACCCTGCACTGCCGGGATCTGCGATAGCTCTACTTCGAGGCGCCGATTCTTTTCGTCGACTTCCTTGATTTCAAACTCTGCGAGATAGCCAGCCTTGAATTCGTCGCGCGGTTGTCGTTTACCCCAACCCATCTCAGCGGCTGTGACCGTTGCAGTGAAATTTCCAAAACGAACAAGTGCTTCATTTCGGGCGCGGTCGACCTTCATGATCAACCCCATCAAGTGACGCCCTTGATCGTATTCGCTACCGTACCAGTCTGGATGTTTGTAGTTATTGAGCTCCGCTTGAGTTGGTGGGCCTTCGCCGTTGTTATTAGCACTCGGGATTGAGGTGTAACTCGAACGCCAGCCAGTGTGCGAACGATCGTAAGAGCGCAAGCCAGCACGTACGACTTCATAGGCACGCTTCTGAGCTTCGACATTAATAGTGGTGTAGACTGACAGTCCGCCCTGTGCGACGCGAGTAGTGTACTTATCTTCGAGTTCCTGACGAATGAACTCAACCGGATAATCGAACGGAGATGATTTCGGCTGCGACTGGTAATACGCTGTATCCGCTAGTTGGATCGGTTTTGCTTTCGCGGCATCGACTTCAGCCTGGGTTGCGAAACCATTCTTGGCCATCAGATCAAGCACGAGATCTCGTCGTTCTTTTGCCTTTGCTGGATTTGATGTTGGCGAGTATTCGCTTGGCGCTTTCGGCACGCCCGCAAGCAACGCCGCCTCCGCAAGAGTTAGATCTTTAGCCTGCTTGCCAAAGTATGTTTCGGCGCCTGCTTCCATTCCGTAAGCATTTGCACCAAGAAACATGTGATTGACGTACAACTCCATGATCTGGTTCTTGGTGTAGTAGCGTTCAATCTGGAGCGCGAGAATCCATTCATTAACTTTGCGTGTGTACGTTTGTTCTTTCGATAGAAACAGGTTCTTGGTCAATTGCTGCGTCAGCGTCGAGCCGCCTTCGACGCGATCCGTAGTTAGATTCTTCCAGGCAGCGCCGACAATTCTTATCGGATCAATGCCGATGTGATCGTAGAACCGAACGTCTTCGACAGCGAGGATTGCGTTCTTTAGAACCGGGGGGATTTCTTCGTACTTCAGTGGAATTCTTTTTTCGAGTGCGAACTCACCAATGACGGTCTCACCATCGTCAGCATAGACGCGAGTCACGACACTCGGGCGATATGTCGCAAGTGCAGCGACTTCGTTCGCCGCGCGAGAGTAGTTGAGCTCGTATGCGGCGATGATCCCCGTCAATCCACCAGCAGCCAATGCGAGCAGTAGGACTGCCGGAAGCCACAGCCGTCGCAATAAGTGTGTACGTTCAGGCGGCGTGTGGACGACTGTTCTCTTGGAGCGATTCACGTTTGCAGCCATAGTTTGATTAACCTCTAACTCAACTCAAAAAACTCTCTCGCACTTTTCGACGATATCCTTAATGGCAACGCAGAGATGGTACCCTCTGTGTTTTGCGGACGAACGATCTGATTCGCTTATAAAAGTCGCATGCAACACCTCGTTGTGCTCGGGCATGCAATAAACGGCAATCACGTCTCGGATGGGACCGGTATCAATCGTGAAAACCTCTCCTTTTGGCAATGTTCTCTGGGACCCGGAAGTGCACGGTGCTTCACAGGACGAGAACGCAATAATGTCCAACGCTTCATTCGCCCGATATTTTTGTCCCTGTCGAATCATCAGACGCCCTATAACCTTGCCTTGAATCACCAGTGGCGGCAACGTGGGCAGCCACAGAAGGGCAATTTATCTTCTAATTATAACTTAAGGGCACAGAAGAATATGTGAAGCTCGTTGCCTTGCTGGATTCATTAATCGCTGAAGTTGGCGAAAATGAGTTTCACTCGCTTGCGTCACTCCTGGAAATTCTGGGAGTGCTGATCGAAAAGTACGAAGATGAACAGGTGCCCGAACTGACTACCGAGTAGCTGCGTCACGTCAAAATCAGCTCAATTCAGAGCAAATCGGGCAAACCTGACATCCTAACTCGCATCTTTTATAATCCTTACTGCTCGCGGGGGCGACAGGCTTCGACAGGAACCTGAATGATCGTCGTGATGCATGCCGGGCTCCCTTATGCAGCTCGTTAAAACGCGTAGGGAAAAACAACTGCCAATAACAATGAATTGGCTCTCGCTGCCTAATTAAGCACCGAGCGTCTCGCCGCAAGTTGCTCATGCGCGCGGAGTGAGATGTCACTTAGATGAGCTGGCCTGCTGCTTCGGTCCGTGGCAGCGGGCGAGATAAAGCCGGACTAGCTCTTGCCGAGGTCTTGTCGCTTCACTGACTCGGCAGTGAGCGAATTTTTTCCTGAGCAATCAGGAAAGAAAGAGAAGCGAACAAGCATGTAGAGTCCTTCGGCATTGGTTTTTGGATCCGAGTTCAATTCTCGGCGCCTCCACCAAAACATTTTTGATTTTAGATTTCTGATTGCCGGTTTTTCCGAGCCTCACACAAATCTTATGAGCACGACAACTCACCTGATGACAGCCGAAGAGCTGTTCGACCTTCCTGAGGGTCATCGATACGAACTCGTAAAAGGAGTACTCCTCACAATGTCTCCATCGGGTTACGCTCATGGTCGAGTTACCATGAAGTTGTCCAATCTCCTCACTAACTATATTAACGCCAACTACCTTGGCATTCCCTTGGCAGCGGAAACGGGATTTAAATTAGAATGCGACCCCGACACCGTATTGGCACCTGACTTTGCATTCATTCGCCAAGAGCCGGCGGTTGGCCATTCTTCCGGTTTTGTGGAATCGTCTCCGGATCTGGCCGTGGAGGTGATATCTTCCACCAAGAGTCGTCGCCAAGCTGAAAGGAAGGCAGCGCAATGGCTCTCGTTTGGTGTTCAATCGGTGTGGGTCGTAAGTTGTCAGAAGAAGACGATTGAAATATTTTCCGCAACCGGCTTACGGCAAATCTTCAAGGGATCTGACGAACTATCAGATGAGGATCTTCTCCCAGGGTTTCGCGTCCGTGTAGCTGAGATCTTTAACTGACCTTTGGATCCCAAACTTCCAATCGGCATCTTCGATAGTGGCGTGGGCGGGCTCACCGTCTACCGAGCATTACACGAGCGTCTACAAAACGAGCGGTTCGTTTATCTCGGCGACACAGCGCGCGTTCCGTACGGCACGAAATCACTCGCAACAGTCGAACGCTATGCCGTGGAGAATTCAAGATTTCTCCAGGCTCACGGAATAAAATTACTCGTCGTCGCATGCAATACCGCTTCAGCACTGGCGTTGCCAGCAATTCGAAACGCTGTTGAGGTGCCTGTTGTTGGAGTGATCGAACCGGGGGCACGCGCAGCTGTCGCCGCCGCAACAGGCGGACAGATCGGAGTAATCGCCACCGAAGCGACAGTGCAAAGTCATGCTTATTCGAAGGCAATCGCTGGCACAGATCCTTCGGTTTCAGTGATTGAAAAAGCATGCCCGCTGTTTGTATCGCTGGCAGAAGAAGGGTGGGCCGATTCGGATGTCGCACGCATTGTTGCGCGAGACTATTTGTCAGAGTTGAGAGAGAAGCGGGTCGACGCAGTCGTGCTTGGATGCACACATTATCCAATACTGCGAAATGTGATAGCCGAGGCGGTAGGTTTTGATGTTAAGCTGATTGACTCCGGAGAAGCGACGGCAGCCGAAGTCGAGCGAATGCTCGACGACATGCGGCTGTCCAATGAAACGCGAATCTTCGAGCAGGAGCGACAACTCTGCGACGATCTAGATCATTTTTATGTTACCGACGCAGCGACGCGCTTTGCGAAAGTAGCGGAAAGATTTCTTGGTTCAGCGCCTTCCATTCTGGAAGCCGTGGAGGTTTGGGGACACGATGAGCTTCGCACGCAGTGATGGGCGCGCAGCAGGGGAATTGCGCAACGTCAAGATAACTCCAGGCTATTTGCCGTACGCGGAAGGGTCCGTGTTGATCGAGATGGGAAATACGCGCGTCGTGTGTGGCGCATCCTTCGAAGAAAGGGTGCCGCCGTTTTTACGGAACACTGGACAAGGTTGGTTGACGGCCGAATATGCGATGCTGCCGCGCGCAACGCAAACACGCACACCCCGCGAAACAGGCCGTGGTGGTCCATCGGGGCGCACGCACGAGATACAGCGATTGATTGGCAGAAGTCTGCGAGCTGTGGCCGATATGAAGGCACTCGGAGAGCGCACTATCACAATCGACTGCGATGTCTTGCAGGCAGATGGAGGAACTCGTACTGCTGCCATCACCGGTGCTTACGTAGCCTTCGCTCTGGCTAGTCGCCGATTGCAGGAGAGCGGAAAAATCGCTCGCCCTGCGGTTGTAGATCAAGTTGCCGCAGTCAGCGTAGGGGTGGTTGATAACACACCACTGCTGGATCTGAAATACGATGAAGATTCCAGAGCCGAAGTCGACATGAACATCGTGTGTACGGGTGATGGCCGGTTCATCGAGGTACAGGGAACGGCCGAGCGCGAGCCCTTTAGCAGATCGCAGATGGATGTTTTACTTGAGCTCGCACGTCAGGGCATTGTCACCCTGATTGGTATGCAAAAGGCTGTGATTGAGAGTAGTCGCTGAGCGGTGGGTGTTGAACAAAGACAACTGGCGAGCAGCGCGCCGGCATCTGAGAACGGCGAAGTGATCGCGCTAAAGTTAAAAAAATGGGCGCGAAAAGGAGTCTCCAAGCATGCGAAAACTGGCTGGAGTTTTGTTGATTCTGTTCGGACTCACGATGGTTGGTATTGCTCAACAGGTCTACACGAGCGACCGACTGGAGTACACGTTCGAGGTGCCTTCGCCAACCTGGCGGGCGATCTCCGAACCGGATCCTGCTCACGCGCATATCGAGTTTGTTTATGGCGACAGGCTGGATGGTCATCTTCAAGTTCGAAAAGAAGTCGTTGAAGCCGGTATGACACCGTCTGTATTGGCGCAACGCGATCAGGAATCGAAGCTGCGATTTCTGCCAGGATTCGTTGAAGGTAAACAGGAACCCTTTAACGGTCGACTTGACGGCGTGACAATGTCTTACGAATTCGTCAAAGCGGGTAAGCCAATGCTCGGACGGATCTACTACCTGCAGGCGGACAATCGCACAATCTATACGCTACGGTTTACTGGCTTGCGCGATAAGTTAGGGCGCATCCGTAACCAAACCGACTTGATGGCGCGATCTTTTAAACTAAAGTAGTGATCACCAAGTGCGAAGTTTCGGGCCGCCAACCAGAGTGTTGGCGGCCCTTTCATATTCCTACAACACGTTAAACGATTCGGAGGTCGGGTCCGAGTCTCACGTCCGGTATCATCACATCTAGAACGATCCTACCTCTGGAAATTCATTTTTCAGTTTACAATCCGCGATTGGTCTCACAGTTTTGCACCAGGTCAGCTCTATGTTTTCTAATTAGAAACGTTTTTGGCAGGTGGACTGATGAGGTTACGAAGGTTCGAGACGCTTTCGAGGATCAAGTAGTTCAGGGCCCTCTTAATTAATCGCTTCAAATGAAACTCAAATTAGCTCCAGGTCTGGCAGTGAGGAAATCTACTATTCATGGCAAAGGATGTTTCGCCACGAAGAGTTTCCGAGCCCGTCGAAAGATCGCTGAATATGCCGGAGAAAAGATATCAAACGCCGAAGCGAACCGAAGAGCGCATCGAAAGACACTGCGTATTTGCGCCATCAATAATCGTTGGAGTTTGGACGGGAGCCGCGGCGGAAACGGCACCCACTATATCAATCACTCGTGCGAGCCAAATGCATTCATGAAGATCCTCTACAAACACATTCTCTTTATTGCGCTCCGAGACATTCGCGCCGGTGAGGAAATAACGATCGATTATGAGTCGACGCTGCATTCGGACGACAAGCGTTGCATCTGTCGCGCGGGGACTTGCCGTGGCACGATAAACAAAAGATAAGGATGAAGGATGAACTGTGCTGTTTACGTCTTCATCCCTCATCCTTCATCCTTTTGCGTTTACAGCCTTGGCAAGGTAAAACTAAACGTCGATCCGCGTCCTTCTTCTGAATTGAGCGCGACTTCGCCGCCGTGTTGTTCTACCACTTCACGTACGAATGACAAGCCCAGGCCTGTCGACTCTTCATCTTTGTCCTGGCCTTCGCGAGCAACCCGATAAAACTTTTCCCACACCCTATCTCGTGATTCCGCTGGAATGCCGAAACCGCGATCCTCGACCGAAACACGAACAACTTCAGCCTCTAATGCCGTTGATACTGTCACGGTTGTTCGCTCCGGGCTGTACTTGATCGCATTGTTCACCAGATTCTTTACGGCTTGAGTAATCAAGCTTTTGTCAGCCGCTACTGGAGGTATGCGCTGAGCGGGTTGCTGCACCAAACGAATGCGCTTCTTTTTGGCCATCGGTTGAAGGGTCAGCAGAGTTTCATTCACTACCTCATCCAGCCGCAGCGGTATCTTCAGTACTTCCTGTTTGTCTTTTCGTTGAAGTTGGGTGACCGCAAGGAATGTATTGATCATGCGCGACAGACGTTGCGATTCGTTAGCAATGATGGTGACGAACTCCTTCGCTTGATCTGGAATTGTGTTGTCTTGCGTCAGTAATTCGGCAAACCCGTTAATGCTCGTCAACGGTGTGCGTAATTCGTGAGACATGAGGGAGATCATGTCGCTCTTCAACTTCTCAAATTCTTTGCTCCGCGTTAGGTCGCGAACACAGACAGCGAGGCCTACCGGACTGCCTTGCGAATTTGTTGGGTCGTCTTTAAGTATTGAAATCCGCAATCCGAGTGTGAGGCTTCGATCTTCAAAACGTAGCTCGCTGTTGTAATCTGCGCCTGACTGCAACACTCTTCGAACGGCGATCGCCGGCTCGTCGAAAGCGCCAGAGCGAAAACGATCAAGAAGCGTAAAGATGTCTATGCGCGTCAACTGATCTTCGGTGAGTCCAGCGTAGTGGCGAAGCGCGGGATTCGTCAGCCCAATTGTTCCATCGAGGTGGGCGATAGCTACGCCATCTTCGATCATGTCGAGAGCATTTGCTTCGCATCGTTGTTCAGCGAGCGATGCTGTTAACACGTCAACTGCATCGAGTTTCTTGCGAGCGCCCGTATGAGAAAAGAAGTTGATACGACCGAGCTGGCGCTGAGTGCTCACCCGCTCGCGTTTCAAATTACGACCAAACTGCGAGCCAACAGCTTCGAGTAACGGGCGATCTTCGTCGTTGAACTTTGTGCTTAATCGAAGCAACAAAGCCCCGACGTTTTCGCCTTCATGGGTCAGAGGAACTGCGACCATCGCTGCTTTGGTATCTTCAGTAGCTTCAACGACTAGTTGCTGGCGAGACAACGCACGGTTGCAGTGACCAACACCATCTCGCCAGACGGAGTTTCGATTTGGCTGCTTGCTGGTACCGGGGCATTTCAATCTGGCGAGCGGACGCAGAACTGACGAATCATCACAGTGGAACACGACAGCTTCGCGCAATGGCAGAACGGTTTGTAAAAGCTTCAGTCCGCTGTCTAAACGGCGGGAGACATGCTCACTGTCAACATGGTCCGCTGTGAGTCGGCTGATTACCCTCTGCGTAAATCTCCGATCCATCTCCCAAAGCCGCTTCAACTGGATGAGCGCGATCGATAAGCCGCCGCTGCAGAGGAACAGCGCAACCTGAAGATCAATTGACGAAAAACGTTCAAGGGTCAATCCGAAAGCCACGACAAACACGACAGCAGAAAACATGAACGGCAGGGCTCGTCGGCCGCCGAGTCGATTCAAGCTAACGCCGAGTAGTAGACAGAACACCCCCACCGCTATAGCGATGATCTGCGGGTCGAGCGAGACCGCCGCAGTGCCAGGCTCTGCGATTGAGAAGAATCGGCTGAAGTTGGGGATCAGCTCGAGTCGTGAAAGACCGAGCGAGATACCTGCCGCGACTAGCGCCAGCAAAGCTGCCAATAGGTCAGATTTAAGTGCTTTCGATTGGGTCAAAGCGAAGTTGGGGGCGATTGCGTTGCTGGCTTTCTCGGGCTAGCTCTTGGTGAGTCAAAAGCCGATGGGATTATAGCGTGGCCAACAGCGTTAAATCTAGTCTATTTCGAGGGTCTTTATAGCTGCGATCACTGCGGGTTCCTCATCTGGAAACACAGTTCGCAGGTCGAGCATCACGGCACCGTCAAGGATGCGGGCGATTACCGGCGGTTTCGACGATCGAAGTCGTCGTTCAATGTCCTCCGCTGACAGCTCCCGATGAGTCAAAGAAACTGCGGTAGTTGGAAGCTTCGCCGTCGGTCCCGCACCGCCACCAATCGCAGACTCGGAATAAACCAGCGATACTCGAAGAGCCGTATTGCCATCAGTGATCTGCTGCGCTAGTCGCTCCGCCCGTGAAGTTATCTCTTCGCGCATAAGTGAAAGCATTTGAATTACCGGCAGCTCCTCATTGTCGATGGCCCTTTGATACGACCGGAGCGAAGCCTCCAATGCTGCGAGTCGCAGCTTGTCGATGCGTAGTGCTCGATAGAGCGGGTGTTTTCGCAGGCGACTAACAAACGCGGTCTTCCCGACAATGATGCCTGCTTGAGCGGATCCCAAAAGCTTGTCGCCACTAAATGAGATTACGTCAGCACCCGTTGCCACCAGTTCAGCGACGCTGTATTCATCTGTGACTCCGTAAGCGGTGAGATCCCTCATCTGGCCTGAGCCGGCATCCTCGTAGAGGGGAAGATGTGATTCACGTGCAAGTTGGACCAACTCCGATAGATCCGGTGAACTCGCAAAGCCGACAATGCGATAGTTTGATGGGTGGACGCGCATCAATAATCGCGTGTCTTTAGTAATCGCGCGACGGTAATCATCGATGTGGGTTCGGTTAGTCGTGCCTACTTCAATCATGCGAGTGCCAGAAGTGGCCATGACGTCGGGAATTCGAAAATCGCCTCCGATCTCAACCAACTCTCCGCGCGAGACAATGGTTTCCCCTTCTTTCGCAAGAACGCTCAAAATCAATAGAGCAGCCGCAGCACAGTTGTTCACAACGAGCGCATCTTCTGCGCCCGTTAGTTCGGCCAAGAGTGACTCAACGCGGATGCCGCGACGCCCGCGACTGCCGGAGACGGTGTCGTATTCGAGGTTGCAATAACGCGACGCTTGTTGGATTGCGTACACCGCTGCTTGAGACAGGGGCGCACGGCCAAGGTTTGTGTGCAGGATGACCCCGGTAGCGTTAATTACGTGCGTTAGACCAGTGAGTCGCTCTTGTTCGAGTGCTGCTTCCAGTCGTCGCTCTGCTTCATGTAAAAGAGTTGCGGCGGTTTGTTCTTCGACGGATCTACCAGCGATTGAAGATCCTGAGCGGATCGATGAGCGGATGTCAGCAATGGCCGCTCGAGCCAGCGCAGTCAATTGTTTTGAGCCAACAGAGCTCTTTAGTTTCTGCCCGGTTGGAGTACGTAAGACTTCATCCACTGACGGAATTAGCCGAAGGACAGTACTCATAGCTCTTGAAGGCCTAGACATCTGCGATGGTTCTTAAGGTCGGTCGCAAGGATAGCGCGACGCGAAGATGCGGGCAAACCGCAGATTTCCCGCTCAAAACAAAATGTTTGACACCCGCCTTTTCGATTCCCTAGACTGCAATCAGCGACGTCGCATCGACGTTTCTCACCTTCCAGACCTGCCTCAGGAGACTCAGGTGTCAATTCGGAATAACAAGTTTGCGCGAAGCAAGATTCAACTAAGAGCAAAGAACAAGTATGCCGTCGGCGAGAATCAACCAACGCCAGACGAGCAGCTGACGCGTCTCGAAGACGACATCAGGAGACTAAAGGTCGAGTTTGATATCTATTTCAACGGCGCCTCGAAGCGTCCGCCTTACGACACAAAAGGCCGCGTAGAAACTTTGCTGAAGAGGCTTGGCGATGATCGAGCGCTGACTTTCGCGCAACGTTACCGCTACAACACCTTGGCTGCGCGGTATAACTCATTTCGAGATCTGTGGCGAAGAACAATACAGGGAAGGGAAGAAGGACGGGATCCAGTCTCGGCCGCACGTGCAACAGCAAAGATTGAATCACACGACACAGAGCCGGTGTCGTTTATTTGTGCGGATGCTCATAAGGAAGTCGAAACGGTGAAGCATCTATACGAATCGCTGCTCGAAGCAAAGCAAAGATGCGGCGAGCCAACCGAGGGTTTTTCGTTTCCGCGATTTCATCGACTAGTTGCTTCTAAGGCTGATGGAATCAAGGATAAGTCAGGTTGCGCGAAGGTTACTTTCTCGGTAGCGATCGAAGGAGGTCACGTCAGTTTCAAGGCGCGAGGTGATTAGAGAGGGACTGCGGGAAGATCCACGAAAAGAAAAAGGCGACCAACTGGTCGCCTTTTCTTTGAGCTTACCGGACCCTTGACCGGAAGCAGTCAGTGGCTTTGCTAATGCAAGCCGGGGAGACAATTACATCTTGGTCACTTTTTCGGCCTGTGGTCCCTTGGGGCCTTGCGTCACCTCGAACTCAACCTCCTGACCCTCTTCGAGAGTCTTGAAGCCGTCGCCCTGAATGGCGCTGTAGTGCACGAAGATGTCCGAAGAGCCTGGTTGCTCGATGAAACCATAACCCTTCGAATTGTTAAACCACTTGACCTTACCGGTTATTCTAGACATAACAACGAATCCTCCTAACGATTCGGTAAAACGAGTGTGAAAGCATTGAAGCTTCCGCACCGAACTGGTGAATGCTGTGTGAACCTGCTGGCGCTTTTGGGAGGCGCTAACCGAAACACAACCAACAAAAAAAGCATGCTGAACAGCGCGGTGGCGCAATTCAACATGCGTTACTTACGGGGGCAAAACCTACGAAACTCATTGCTGTAAAGCTGTTTTGTTCGGGAATGCGGGGATCTTTGACTTGCTGGGCCCTGCATTGAAACGACGGCGCATACTAAGCGAAAGCGATTTATCGTGTCAAGCACCAAAAACTCGGAGACTTAAAGCGTAACTTAAGGTAAAGCAGAATTTAGGTGTCCTTCTTGTGTTGAACTTCACCGAATTCTAAATGGTTCGAGTAGATAACCCAGCGGATTTACGGGCTCCTCGTTAATCCGCACCTCATAGTGCAGATGGGGTCCAGTCGACCGACCCGTCGAACCAATACGCCCAATAAACTGACCACGAGAAACCGACTGATTGAGAGCGACATCGATGTGCGACAGGTGTCCGTATCGAGTAGTCAAACCTCCACCATGGTCGATAACGACCAGCTGACCATAGCCATTTTGCCAGCCGACGAATGACACCGTGCCGCTAGCTCCAGAAACAACCGGTGCGCCCCAGGGAGCTTCGATGTCCTGACCTGAGTGGAATTCGTAGCCGCTGCCACCAAAGGGATTTCGTCTTCCACCAAAACCGCCTTCAAGCGTTCCATCCACGGGCCAAACAGTTGGAGTGTAACCGCGCCCACGCAAGACGGCTTCATAAGTTCTCAGTGCGCGTTCCAGTCGATTCATTTTTGCCTGGACGACATCGAGGCCATGTTCATCGAGCGGAAGCGCCGGACCACCAGCACCACCCCCTGACGACTCCGGCACGACACCTGACTTCTCCGCAAGTCTTCTTGACGTGTCTTCGACTTTTTGTACGCGATTGTTCAGCTTTTCTAACTCCTGCCGTTGGCGGTTGTTTTCTTCGCGCAAGCGCTGGTTTTCAAAAGCGGTTTTCAGATGTGCGGCTTGCTGGGTCAGTCCGTAAATGCCGTACAGTGCGCCGGCGGTCATCAACAGGGCGATTACTACCGCTGTACTTACTGTTCTTCTTTCTATCCGAACTCTTTGGATCCGAGAGCGGGATCTGGAGGTGTGGGCAATTATGAAGGCGTAGAATCTCTCTTCTCTAACCATATCAATGTACTCCTTTTGCAAGCGCCGGGGAACGCGTTCGAAGCGCGAGCAACGCAATACATAGCGACATCGCCTAAAGCGAAACGACTTGCTCAGTTCGTTGTGTTTTTGAACCTAACCTGGAGATTTGCAGCGGTTGGATTGAAACCTCGAGGCCCCTCCGAGGTGAAACCCATCCGGCCGGTCCTGCAACGGTGACTGACCCTATCACAGGCTTATAGTGGTTGCAACCAAAGAAAACGAGAGGCAGACGGAAGAAAGAAAGCAGAAAGCAGAAAGTACAGGAGCAGGAGCAGGAGCAGCAGGCAGGAGCAAGAAAAAACCTATTCCGATTCCATCCTGCTCCTGCCTGCTGCTTTTTATATCTCCGAAGCTTCGCGTCGTTTCCTTGCTCGATCGCGGCAAATAGCGAGCACGATCATCACGAGTACCGCCACGAAGACCACGATGATGCCGATCTTAATTGCGGCAAGCAAAAAGCCCAGGAGAGTTATGATCTGTTTTAAGAGCGCGACGACAAGAAGAATGAGAGCGAAGATTGCTCCAATACCGCCGCCGATTTTAAGTATTCCCAACATATGAAACCTAATCTTTCGCCGAATTCGTCTTGCTATGATCGCCGTTCAAAAGGTAACGGCGTAACGTCTCTACGTCCAAGCTGAGTTGTCTCACCGGTTTTGAATGTCGCCGTATCAACGACGCGAGTATTTGTAACCACAGACGGTGGTGGCCTTCGTGAGTCGAACCTCACAATGCGATCCGACGATCTTCCTCGCCTCAAGTAGTCGAACAGCATGTATGCGCCCAATGCCACCAGCGCGACTGGTAGAAGTTCCTTAATCGGCAGCTGAACGCGAAGAAGTGTGTGCAACAAGAAGAGAGTGCCCAGAATGATCAGCGTGACGCCCCACGCGAATGGATTACCGTAAAGCCTTCGCGCGATCACATCCTCTTCAGCATCGGGCGACAGTCCGGCTCGCATCAGCTGCGCTGTTCTACAAGCGTCGACCGCGGCGAACAACCACGTGCCGAAAACCCCCAGAACGAAGAAATGAATTCCCTGCGTCATCACCGCCATCTGGAAGAAGCTCGCGAAAATCGCGAAGTGGACAATTGCTTTTGACGTCTGTCCGTTGTAAGCAGCTCCAAGACCGGGAACAAACGACAGCAGCGTCGCAACGAACGGCGAACTCTTGCGTCTCAGAATATGAGATGGGTGCGCGTGGGAGTGATGCCGGAGCAACTCAACGCCGGCAACAATGCAGTCCTGGCAAAAAGGAAAACCTTTCACGCGATGATCACAGGCGGGACACAGCCAGCGAGCACACTGGTTGCACTGAACCACCGCAGGGTTTTTCGCATGGTAGCTGCAGTACATCACGGCGCTCATCTCTCCTACTTGTTATGCCCGTTGTCTTTTGGTTTAGCGGCCGGCTTCGGTTGTTCTTTTTGTTCGCTTGGTTTTGCTGGTGGCTGAGATTCGCTGCCAACGAATGGCTGAATGTCCTTGGATGTTCCACTTGTTTGGCGCGCCAAGTTGAGACCTGCGTCGTACACGCCGCTAATCGAGCCGTCAGCTGAAACTGTGTTCGTCAACACCATTATCGCTACCAACAACATCGTCGCGACAGTAGCAAACTGCGGAGAGATGATCGGGTCAAGCAACGAACGCAAAGAAGAAGCCACCCGAGATGTCCACGGCGCCTTCACATCGACAGGCGTAACAGTTCCCAGTGTCGCTTGAAGGATTCGTTCATTGAGACCGTGCGGAAGAGCCTGTTCTTCGTTGATGTACGTGTAGCAAGCTCCGATCGCGCGAACTACTTCGCCGGGAAGTTCGGTGCAACGGTCACACAATGCAGCGTGGCGTTCCCACCGATGGTACAAAGGCGCCGGAAGAAAACCATCAAGGTAGTCGGTAAGAAACTCCTCGAAGTCTGCGCAAGTCATCGCCGTTTCAGGGACGGTCATTTGCAGGATGCGCGCTTCGAGTTCTTTGGATGGAGGAGGTACTGCCGCAACGCGACAAGCGTCCAGCGTACTTCTAACCGACAAAAGGGTTTCATGACAGACAGGACAACGCAGCGCATGTTCGCCGATTAAACGACTGGTTTCAGAATCGAGCAGACCTTCAAGATAGTCGCTTAGTTGTCGCTCAAAATCAGAACAAAGCATGTTTCCGTTCGCTTCCTGCCCTACTTAGTTAGTTGCTTCTCAGCCCGCGCGCCGAGTCGCAACGGAAATTCTCTAAACTTCCCCCATGGCCACAACTTTCATTCGCCGGAGTATCTTCGCCAGTTCGATTCGGCCGCGGTTAATTCGCGACTTCACTGTGCCTTCCGGGATCCGCAGAAGATCGACGATCTCCTGATAACTCAACTCTTCGATATCGCGCAGGATCACGCAGGTTCTTAAGTCAGGCGAAAGCTTATCGATACCCGCCTGTACTTGCGCGCCCAATTCCCGACGTTCCATCTCCTGCTGCACCGAGTTCGTTCTCGTCCGCAGGTGGTAACTATGGTCAGCAAGATCGTCTGCCTGGTTATCGTGGGGCGTGCGCTGTCGTTTCCGATAATCATCAATGATCAGATTACGAGCGAGTCGCATCAACCAGTTTTGCAAGTCGCCTTGCTTGGAGTCGTATTGATCCAAAGAGCGATAAACCCTGACAAAAACTTCCTGAGTCAGGTCTTCAGCTGTATCAGCGCGCGAGGTGAACCGGTACGCCAGGTTGTAGATACGGCGGGAGTACGTTTGCACGATCTCCTCCCACGCCGCGCCGTCGCCTGCGCGACACCTGCGAACCAGTTCGGCTCCTTCGTTAACCGCCAACGCGTTAACAGCCCCCACCTTATCTTCTCCGGCTAACCTCGATTTAAGCTTTAGTACTCCGGCAAGGTGGCAACCCTTGTCAATGGGCGATTACGAAAGCTCGGAAACTAAAGTTCCGGCGAGCTTTGCCACCTCTCTTTCAGACGCTTTTGGCACTCATTTCAGCCGAAGACAAGGAGCAAGTGCGTCTGTCTTGCCCTCACAGGTAACCTGTAGTAGCCTTTGGCACCGACCCAACATGTTGTGGTTTGACTAAGTGGAAAGTCAAGTTTGATGTTGGGATTCCCGCTCCTAAACGGACGAACTTGAAGCGCTCGATCTATCGAAAGTACGTTGAATTTGGGTTTCTTTGTCTGCTCGCCATTGGCTTGTTGTGGTGGTTTGGACGGAAACTCGATTGGAGCGAGGTCCGCCGCGCCGTCAGTCACGCCAATATTTATCTGCTGTTGCTTGCCGCTCTGATTATTTCACTCGCCTATCTCTTCAGAGCTTTTCGATGGGGAGCGCTGCTAAAACCGATCGTTCCGTCGCGACTCCCAGACTTATTCGCAGCTACGACCGTCGGATTCGGCGCCGTTTTTCTCGCTGGCCGAACAGGAGAGATCGTTCGGCCGGTGGTTTTACCAATGCGTGATCCACGTGTTCGTCCGAGTGCATCGTTCGTGACAATCATGGTCGAGCGGCTCTACGACACGGTCGCCCTAGTTTTGATGTTCTCCGTCAATCTTATTTGGTTCAAACCTTCGAATACATTGATCGCGGATTTTGATCGCGTCCGAATAGCGGGCGTCGTGCTTCTTGCGGGAGCCGTTGTCGCTGTTGCGTGCCTCGCCTGGTTCAGGAAAAAGTCTGACACCGTGATCGCCGGTTTTACCAGGCTCATTTCGCGGTGGCGATTTATACCAGACAAGCTTGGTAGGTTGATTCTGAGACTACTTCAACAGCTGGCCCAGGCGCTGCGAGTTCTAGTGAACTTCAGGGAACTAGCGGAAACAGTCGGTTGGACCGGAGTGATTTGGTTGTCGATAGCGGTTGCCAATCTTCTTGTAATTCGAGCATTCGGTCTCAACTTTGGACTATCCGAAACCATTTTTGTTTTGGGCTGGTCGATGGCAGGTTCACTAGTGCCCACTCCTGGAGGAGCCGCTGGAGCATTTCATGCGGCGACGGCGGCCGGCTTTTTGTTTCTCGGTGTGGAGCGTGACACCGCTGCTGCCGTTTCGATTGTCATGCACGTAGTCGACTTTGGTCCCGCTTTAATATTCGGCTTCTTCTACTTCATCCGCGGTGATCTCAACTTCAGCAAGCTGCGCTCACTAGTTTCTGCCGATGCAACTGACGATGGTGCTACGGACAAAAAGACACCGCGCGATGAGTTTCGGGTTCAACCCGATACAGCGGGCGACTAAGATTTAAGAACCCTTTGGAGAGGTTCAAATTTAGATGAAATGTCCATTCTGCGGATACCTTGAAGACAAAGTGGTCGATTCCCGCGAGTCGCGCGAAGGTGACGCGATACGGCGGAGACGAGAGTGCCTTCGTTGTGAACGACGGTTCACCTCGTACGAGCGCATCGATGAGATTCCGTACATGGTTGTCAAAAAGGACGGGCGTCGCGAGACCTTTGACCGCAATAAGGTAATGGCAGGATTGTTGCGCGCTTGTGAAAAACGTCCGGTACCTTCGACGAAGCTCGACAGCATTGTTAATGCAATCGAAAAATATGTTCAGGAGTCACCGGAGCGCGAGCGCCCCACGAGTAAAATTGGCGAGATGATTATGAGGCGGCTGAAAGAGCTGGACAAAGTTGCGTATGTTCGCTTCGCTTCGGTGTATCTTGAATTCGAGGACGTGTCAGAATTCATGACGGAACTGAAGCATTTAGTTCGAACACGACAAGGGGGTCAGGCAGGTCGAAAGGGATGATTAAACCTATTAGAGCGACTGGTCTCGAACGACTTGAACTGCAACGGCTGCGTGATCGAGTCGGGCGTCTTTATGCCGCCCTACAAGAGGCGACCGAAGCCGAGAGTCCGTTGGTGTCAGGAGAGTGGGCCCCGCCGGTCGATCTTTGTGAAGCGTGCGACGCGATTTACATCCGCATTGAACTGCCGGGGGTTGCTCCTGAATTAATTAACATAGGTTTGTCGAACACAAAGCTGCGACTGTGGGGAGAAAAGAAACGACGGCCGGCCCGACGTCGGATCGTTTCGTACCTCTGTTCGGAACGAAGCTATGGCAAGTTCAGCAGGGTTGTGCACCTGCGGTGGACCATTAGTGTCCGCGATGCGACTGCGGAAATGTCAAACGGAATACTTCTGATCCGTCTGCCCAAAATCGAAGATCGAAGGGGAGGCGAATTCCGCATTAAGGTAAAAGACGGAAACGAAAAGGCGTAGAGTTGTTCCACCAAGGAATCACCATGGTCACACCAAACGAACCAGAATTTACCGAAGCAATCGATACAACTGAGACGGATCAGCAGCTTCAGATACCGAACGAACTACCGGTTCTGCCGCTGCGCGACATCGTGATCTATCCGTTCATGATCGTTCCGCTGTTTGTGTCGCGTGAGAAATCGATTCGGGCGGTTGATGAGGCATTGGCTGACAATCGGATGATCTTGTTGGCTTCTCAGAAAGACTTGGATAAAGAAGAACCGACGGCAGACGATCTCTATTCCGTTGGCACTGCTGCCGTTATCATGCGCATGCTAAAACTGCCCGACGGTCGGATTCGAATTCTTGTGCAGGGTCTCGCTCGCGCGCAAATAAACTCAGTCGACACCACCGGTGAATACCTGCGCGCCAATATCAACGTAATGACGGAGGTGCTCCCGCCTGAGAGATCGTTAGAAGTTGAAGCTCTCTTGCGCAACGTGCGGAGTTCGATGGAAAAGGCCATCACCCTCGGTAAGAACATCTCTCCGGAGGTGATGGCGATCATTGCCAATCTGGACGACGCAGGTCGGCTGGCCGATCTTTCAGCGTCGAATCTGGAGTTAAAAGTCGAAGACGCCCAATCAGTGTTAGACATTGCCGACACGACCGCGCGACTTCGCCGCGTGAATGATCTTCTTAATAAAGAGATCGAAGTCCTCACGGTCCAGCAGGAGATAAATACTCAAGCTCGGGCTGACATCGATCGGTCGCAGAGAGAGTTTTATCTACGGCAACAGATGAAGGCGATCCAAAGCGAGCTAGGAGAAGGAAACGAACTCGCGGAGGAGATTGCGCAGTTTCGTGAAAAGATCGAAGGCGCGAAAATGCCGAAACCCGCCGAGGATGAAGCGCTACGTCAACTTAAGAAGTTGGAGCGAATGCATCCCGATGCGGCCGAAACGGCAACCCTTCGCAACTGGATGGAGATCATGACGGATCTGCCGTGGTCCAAATCTTCAGTTGATAATCTCGATCTTAAAAAGGCTGAACAGGTTCTCAACGAAGACCATTACGGTCTTGAGAAAGTAAAAGATCGCATTCTCGAAGCGCTGGCCGTACGTAAGCTCAAAGAAAAACCCAAAGGCCCAATTCTTTGTCTCGTAGGTCCGCCGGGTGTGGGTAAGACTTCTTTGGGTCGTTCGATTGCTCGCGCCCTCGATCGGAAGTTTGTCCGGCTCTCTCTGGGGGGCGTTCACGATGAAGCAGAAATCCGCGGGCACCGTCGCACCTATGTCGGTGCCATGCCCGGTAGGATCATTCAAGGGGTTCAGCAGGCTGGAACAAACAATCCACTCGTCATGCTCGACGAGATCGACAAAGTCGGCGCCGACTTCCGTGGCGATCCTTCGTCAGCGTTGCTGGAGGTTCTTGATCCCGAGCAGAACAACAGTTTTCGCGATAATTATCTCGGTGTCACTTTCGACCTTTCGAACGTGATCTTCATGACGACGGCTAACGTGCTCGACACGATCCAACCCGCGCTCCGCGATCGCATGGAGGTCATTCGGATTGCTGGATACACAGAAGAAGAGAAGCGAGAAATCGCAGTGCGCCATCTTCTGCCGAAACAGATGGAAGAAAATGGGATTAGCTCGCGCGATCTGCACATCTCAAGGACGGCACTGACGACGATCATTCAACAGTACACGCAAGAAGCCGGCTTACGTCAGCTTGAACGGGAGATCGGACGCATTGCGCGAAAGGTCGCGCGTAAAATCGCGGAAGGCCACAAGGGTACGATCCGAGTCTCGCTGAAAAATCTCCACGAGTTCCTTGGCGCCCCCAAGATCATTCCTGAGGAAGCATTAAAGAAGGACCAGGTCGGCGTCGCAACCGGACTCGCATGGACGGCGGTCGGCGGCGACATTTTGTTCATAGAAGCACTCCGAATGCGCGGGAAGGGAAATCTTGTTCTAACGGGGCAACTCGGCGATGTTATGCGTGAGTCGGCGCAGGCGGCGTATTCGTACGCGAAGTCACGCGCCAGAGAACTCGATATTCCTGAGGAAGACTTCGCCAACTACGACTTGCATATTCACATTCCCGAAGGTGCGATTCCCAAAGATGGCCCATCCGCCGGGATCACTCTCGCGACTGCTATGGTTTCAGCACTCTCGACGCGGCCGGTGCGAAAAGATGTAGCGATGACCGGAGAAATTACACTTCGCGGGAACGTTCTGCCAATTGGTGGCGTAAAGGAAAAAGTTTTAGCGGCCAGGCGCGCACGTGTTTCAACGATAATCTTACCGGTCCAAAATCGAAGGGATCTCGATGAGGTGCCGAAGGAGCCGTTTAAAGATATTCGCTTTGTCTTTGTGGAAAACATGCGGCAGGTGTTTCGGGAGGCACTAAAAGAGAAGGTGGCTCCAGCTCCCACGCCGTCAGCGCCGAGGCCAACTCGCTTACCACAACCAGCCAATGTGCGACCTGCGTAATAGGCCGAAACGCGTTTTACGAACCGTAAAAACGGTGGCTGGAATCAATACTCGAATAGTGCTATTTGACCTGCGGGATCAATAAGTTGGAGTACAACCATTGGGTCTGTAGTAGAATCCAAATGTTCGGTTCTCGAATTGCGATTCACATCGCCTGCGTCCCCAAAAGGACTTGCTGTTACCCCTAGTGGGATTGGACCTGCGGCAAAACAAGCCCGATTTCAGTTCTAAATAGCAGTTCAGGATTTAAGGAGTTTTTAATGATACGACCCAGACGTAACTACGCCTCGATATTAACAGCAGTCTTTGCTCTTATTTGTTCCTTCTCAATCAACGCAGTCGCTAAATCAAACGCGAGTTTCCCGAACGTCAAGATCAAGAATTTTGGTCAGATGGATGACCGCTTTTTCCGCGGTGCCCGGCCCAAAGATAATGACTTCAAAGCACTCGCTGAGTTGGGCATTAAAACGATAATTGATCTCACCGACAATTCAAGAGAGTACGAGCAGCCGGCGGTTGAAGCAGCGGGACTTCGGTACATCAATATTCCGATGGCCGACAAGAGCTACCCAAGCATCGAGCAGGTGAATGAGTTTTTACGAGTAGTCAATGATCCTGAAACGGGAAAGTTCTTTGTGCACTGTGCTGGTGGACGTCACCGGACGGGAGTTGTCGGAGCAGTTTATCGCTTCAACCACGATGGCTGGAGTCTTGAACAGGTGTTAGCCGAGATGAATCAATACGACTTCGGTTCTGGCTTCGGTCACGGTAAGCAAAAGGATTTCGTCAAAGACTACTGGACAAAATTCCAGAGTGGGCAGCACGCTGCCGTAGACTCCTCTAATAACAAGAACTAAGAAGTCAATCTCAGCACTATTCAAAAGAAGCCACGAACATCGTTCGTGGCTTCTCGTATTTCCTGCCCGCAAAGAATTTACTGGTACAGATACGAGAAGCTCTTCTTCTGTTCCCACTCAATGCTGTCAATATCGCGATCGTCAAGAGCCAGAATATCTTCACTAAGTTGATCAGTGCTCACGGACGGATTCACGTCTACCGTGTAGACCAAACTTCCTGGCGAACCTTCCGGATTCTCCCGTGCTAAACCGCGGAGCTCCGAATCGAATCCATGTTCTTTGAAAACTTGCCGCAGAGCGCGCTGCGTCGCATCGACATTCCTGCTCACAATCTTCAAGGCGAGTGAGCGAAAGACCTGACTGGACTCTCTCCATTCGAGTATCCAAAGAACCAGCAAAGCAAACACAACCAGAATCAGCGCGAGCTCATAACGGCCGACTCCCGAGGCCAAGCCTAACGCCAGACTAATCAGTAAGACGGTAATCTCTTTCGGATCGCGAATGTTAGTCCTGAACCTTACGAGCGACACAGCGGCAAAGATTCCAAATGCTCGCGCTGCATTATCACCAACGATGATCATTAGCGCCGCCGCCACTATCGCCAGAAGGATTTGAGTTTGAGAAACATAAGGATTGCGTTTCATCGCACGTATATGCTGCCGCGGTCGAAATGCGAGTGCGGCGCCGAGCACTGCCGCGAGCAGCAGGCGGAAAGAGATCCTTCCAACATTCTCGGTCCAATGAGCGCGAGGATCGTAGGCGTCAGAGCTCCCGTTACCAAATAGTTGTTCGATAACTCCCGGGCTCTGATTAGGACGCTGGTAAGGTGTAGGTGTTTGGTCTAGTGAGTCGCGTGAATCTCGCGGCGAAGTGACCGGTCCCGCCGTCGATTCACGTGGTGATGCTGTGGGTACCTGCGTGTCACGAGTGCTGTCGGATCGCGACGTCGTTCGCCCCGCGATCAAGTACATCACCAGCGCGCTTAGCAACAACACCAGTGTAAAGACAACTATGAGAGTAGCAATCTCTCTCTTGCGTTTATCAGTTCTGTTCGAAGCCACGTTTAATCGCTATCTGCGCCCGATCCGCTCACTCGCTCTAAGATTCACTAACTCATTTGTCCGGTGACGAACTTCACCGGCTAGGAGATTTACCTCCGACGGCGTGTAATTCGCCGCTCGAAATGCATCTCTGATCTGCTGGTCACTGAGTTGTGAGAGCAACGAGCCAATCCAAGTCGCATCCTCGACAGCGATGTTTTTGAAGAGTCCTTTGTTCTTACCGCCGTACTTGAGCACGACTCGATTGCCGTCTACCTTCTTCAGGAACTCTGATTTCGCATAGTTCCTGGGATTGTTTCGGCTGCGCGTAATTCGCCAGAAGAAGAAGGTCCCGCTTGCGTGGCCAAAAGTCGCACCCAGGTCACTGATGATGTAGCGCAACTCATTACCTTCTGGTCCACGTACGTACAGAATCTCGTTGTTGGAGTCCTTGATGTCCCAGTTGTTGATGAGGGCCATCATTATCTTCAGACCCTGGAACTCTCTCGTCTGCACAAATGGGTTCCTGCTCCACTTCCATTCTTCTACTCTCTTCACATCATCCGGCCGAGCTTCGAAGCGCACATTCGTAAAAGTGCCCTTACCGGGAATCGTTACCCGCGGCACAAGGTAATTAATCTCCGTTGGATAGCCCACGGCCCACAACAGACGCACTGCGGATGTTTCCGACTGAGCCTCCTTTCCAATCTTCGCGACCCATTCACGGCCCGCGGCATCGCGAACGCGAAACTTTTTCGAGTAACCACCCTTTTCTTCTTTAATAAATTCAATGCGACTTAGGTCTGGCTGCATACTGCTCCCGCCTGGTCCAAGGAACAGATCACGTTGCCGAATATCAACTGGTCTGCGCCAAAAGACAGCTGTGCCTGACGGCACTTGTTTGTCCTTTTTCGACTTCGGCTTCGCTACACTGAGATCCACTGCGGTCATGCAGATCACCAGCGTCAGCATTACGATTGTTCTAATTTGTTTCGTCCAAGTCATATATCCGCTCCTAAGAAACGTGACTTCACGCCACAGCTTTCCAAGCATCGCACAGCTGTTCCCGACACGAATGTTTGGGAACACCAGTGGTTAATAACGACGAGGGAAAAACTTACTGAGGGCTGTCGCAGCCAATGAAATACGTTTGGCTGTTGAAGGGGAATGACTCCGAGGGGACTGGGCCGTACTTGCCATCCGGCAACAACAGTCGAGTTTTGACGTTGTCGCGAAGATACGCATCGAGTACGACATCTTTTAAGTAATGCTTGAGTTCGGGATCCAGGACTGGTGCAATTACCTCTATTCGGTGTTTGAGATTGCGCGTCATCCAATCAGCGCTGCCGATGTAGATTTCTTCATCGCCGCCATTCTCGAAGTAGAACACGCGGCTGTGTTCGAGGAAACGGCCGACTACACTGCGCACAGTGATGTTCTCTGACAGACCAGGAACACCAGGCCGCAGCATACAAATACCGCGCACCACCAGATCGATCTTCACTCCGGCCTGGGCCGTTTCATACAGTTTCTCGATCATCTGCTTATCCGCGAGACGGTTCAACTTGGCGATGATTCGCGCTGGACGTCCTGCGCGTTGATGCTGGATTTCCCGATCCAATAAAGTGTTCAGGTTCTTCCGCAAATTAACGGGCGCGACGAAGAGACGTCGATAGTCAGTTTGCCTCGAGTAACCCGTCAAATAGTTAAACAACTCAGCCGCGTCTTTACCGATTTCCTGGTCGGCAGTGAACATGCCAACATCGGTGTAGGTGCAGGACGTCGTCGGATTGTAGTTTCCAGAGGCGACGTGAACGTACTTTCGCAGGACTCCATTCTCGTTTCTGACAACGAGCGTTAACTTGCCGTGCGTCTTTAATCCCACAATTCCATAAACAACATGTACGCCCGCGTAATCGAGTTTGCGGGCCCATTCGATGTTGTATTCCTCATCGAAACGCGCCTTCAATTCGATCAACGCGGTCACTTGCTTGCCCTGATACGCCGCTCGAATCAGCGCGGGTGGAATAGGCGAGTCTGGTCCGGTCCGATAGAGACAGATCTTTATGGCCAGCACATCAGGATCATCGACGGCTTGATTCAGAAAGCCGGTAACGCAATCGTAAGAGTCGTACGGATGATGTAACAGCCTGTCTTGTTCCTTGATTGCATCGAAGATCGATTTAGTTTCGCTAAACCACTGAGGAATCGCCGGCTTAAAAGGAGCGTATTTTAAATCTGGCCGATCAACTTCAGAGAGAACGGTCAGATCCTGAACACCAAGTGGACCGTCGATCACGTAGACGTCATTGTCCGAAAGGTCCAGCGACTGAGTCAGGTAATCAATCATGTCTTGCGGCATACCCTTCGAAACTTCCAGGCGAACAGGTGCGCCGAATTTTCTGCGCCGCAACTCTTGCTGGATCCGGCTTAACAGATCCTCCGCTTCTTCCTCGCGGATCTCCATATCGGCATCGCGAGTGATTCGAAAGCGATGAGCTTTGCTCGTAAGCATTCCCGGGAACAACTCACCGACGTTCGCTTCAATCACCTCTTCAGCAAGCACAAAGACTGTCCCGCTCAGATCAACCGGAATAAGACGCGCAACCGTTGAAGGTACTTTTATTCGCACGAAGCGCGGACCGCTAAGTTTGCTTCCGTCGATCGAACTATCATCCGGTGGCTCAACCATCAAACCAAGATTCAGACTCAGTGGCGATACAAACGGAAACGGATGGGCCGGATCAACAGCCTGCGGTGTAAGCACCGGAAAGATCTTTTCAACGAAGTAGGTGTGGAGATGTGCGCGTTGTTGACGAGTTAACGATTCATAACCCAGGAGTCGAATGCCCTCGCGCTCCAGCTCCGGAAGAATCTGTTTTTGCAAGACCGTACACTGCAGATCGATCAGCGGCATGATGCGCTGGCGTATCTTGTCGAGTTGTTCTTCCGCAGTAAGACCATCGGAGGATCGCTCAGTTACACCGTGTTCTATTCCTTCTTTCAAACCTGAAACACGAATCATGAAGAACTCATCCAGATTCGACGAGAAGATAAATAAAAACTTAAGCCGCTCGAGCAGCGGGTTCGATGGGTCAAGCGCCTCCTCAAGCACACGCGCGTGAAACTCCAACAAGCTCAATTCGCGATTGAGAAAGAGTGGAGTCACCGCAGTGAACGGCGTAACTCGTTCTATTCGTGAACTCGGAAACTCACGAACTTCAGCTTCGTTTGCGACAGTTGACATAGTTCTACGTAACGATTCAGCCCTCAACTCATTGTTTCCGGAGATCGCCAGGCCCCTTTCATCGTTCGCGTTCGACGTCGGGAGAGATGCACGCAGAGAGATTGGCAAAACGCGTTCCGTCCGCTACGAAGGCGTAAATGCTCAGTTTCGTTGCTTATTTCGCGATCTCACCATTTTGTTACAAAACAGACCGCTGGTAGTGATGTATCGAAACAATGCTGAGGCTGCTTTGCGTGTAGAAATCCCCCCGCCGTAAAGGTTTTTCACTACTTTTTTGCAACGGAATCAGAACCTTGGGCGTTAAGTTTTCTGGCACCTTGAGGCCGCCAGAAATTCGCGGGCCAAGGCGCAACCGAGCCGGCGCACCGTGCATCTGTTAACTGTTGTAAGAGCCGAACTTTTAGTGGAAGAGTTCACCCTTTCAGCGTCTGATTTTATTAGAGGTTTGTTTGACACTCTAAAAAACCGTGTGATAACCTCCGGAGTGATTTTCGGGCTCCTTTAGAAGTCCCAAATCATTGAGGAGCCATTAGATACCACGCAATTCAATCGCGATTCTGCCAGCGCCAGTAACGTTTGGTTCAGGATCCATTGCCAACCTTTGAAGGAGTATCGACGATAAATGTCAGCGAGCTTCCCTCGTTTGATCGCCCGTGCGGCATTATTTGTGGCGCTCGTCGCTCTTCCAGCAATTAGCTTTGCTCAGATTCCCGCGCCTTCATCTGCGCGTTCGATTCCGACCCAAGTTGATCAGCTCGAGAGTCGGATTGCACAAATCATCGCCCTTTCTGAAGATCACTTTCGCAAAGGCAAAGTGAATCTCGAAGAGAAGAAGAGGGAACAGGCCAGGGATGAATTCGATAAAGCTGTCGATGTAATCCTTGAGTCGGGCGTCGATGTTCGTGCGAGTCAGCGATTTCAGACGTTTTATCTAGAACTCGTTGAAAAGATCTATCGCGAGGAAGTCCCGCTACAGCAGTTAACACCAAATACTGCAAGCACCGTCGCACAGAACCAGTCGCAGGATCAGAAGCCCGCCGCGCCACCGCAGGTTGGTTTTCGTGACCAAAAATTTGAGCCGTCGCCGTTGGACGAACTCAGCAAGTTAGTCTTGACGGCTGACGAAACGAATGTGTCCGACGCTGATGTTTTGGCGCTCGAACAGGCCAAGCAAAACGTCAACTTCAACTTTACGCTTAATCCGCTAATCCAGGGCTATATCAATTACTACCAGGGCCGCGGCCGCTCCACGATGGAAAATGGTCTGCGTCGCTCCGGTATGTTCATGAAAATGGCGCGCAAGATCTTCCATGAAGAAGGCGTGCCGATTGACGTAACCTGGTTGGGGCAGGTTGAGAGCGCGTGGAAGGTGCCTGCGCGGTCGTGGGCGTCAGCAGCAGGGCTTTGGCAGTTCATTCCGGGCACCGGTCGTATGTATGGTCTGAAACAGACCGCGTACATCGACGAGCGGTATAGCATCGAGCAGGCGACACGTGCGTCGGCCCGCCACCTTAAGGATTTAGCGAACCGCTACAACGGAAATTGGGAACTCGCAATGGCGGCGTACAACACGGGCGCCGGCAATATCGACCGAGCGATCGCGCGTGCTGGTACTGCAAACTTCTGGATGATTTATCCATACATTGCGCAGGAGACTCGCAACTACGTTCCGAATATTCTGGCCGTGATCCTGATTGCCAAGAATCCCGAGAAGTACGGTTTCAAGGGAATCAAACCAGATGCTCCGATGGCGTACGATGTGGTCCAGGTACCAACGGCGACGAGTCTGCAACTCATAGCTGATGCGACTGATACTAGCGTCGACTACATTCGCACCCTTAACCCGGAACTTAGGAGAGAGATCACACCTCGTGGCGATACCTACAACGTCAGAGTGCCGGCAGGAAAGTCGAAACAGTTTGTCGCGCTGCTTAAGAGAATTCCCGGTGACAGGCGCGAGACAGCGCGGATCATTTCCGTTGCGCCGGGTGAAGACTTCCAGACAGTAGCAAATCGAGTTGGTGTACCAGTCGGTGCACTGCAAGCAATGAACGCTGGTGTGGATCTGAAGAACACCAACAGGTTGGTCGTTCCAAGCAATACCGTGAAGCTGACGCGTTGGGTCAGGGCTAAGCCCGGTACTGAACCGCAGGCTGCGCCCGCCTTCACATCGGCGCGTGCGCGCAAGGGCGACACGCTCGCGAGTATGGCTGCCAGATATAATCTTGATGCGAACGAAGTGGCTCGCTTGAACGGCATCACACCTGACACTGAACTGAAAGCTGGTCAGGAAGTGCGTTTGCCGGGCGGTGCCGTCGCCACACCATCGCGTCGAAGGTAAATAAAAGGTCAGTGGGTTTTATTAAAGCGCTTCCTTGAAAAGGGAAGCGCTTTTTTTGAGCGGAAGCGGATCCACAGATTGACCGATTACACAGATTCAGATCTAACCTGTTAAGTTGAGCATATTGGTCGCTCTGCGGAAAGAATCTGATCGCGCCTTAGATCTGAATCTGTGTAATCGGTGTAATCTGTGGACATGCTTTCGTTCTTGTTAATACTCAAGCCCTGACATAAACTAACGCGCGTTTTCCTCATCCTCATTAATTAGGAGCTCCTCACAATGCTCTTCCGTACACTCTCTGCCGCCGTCTACGGCATCGACGCCGATCTCGTCGATATTGAAGTCGACATCACTGCAAGTCGTGGAGAAAGCGAACAGGGTGCAGTCACGATTGTCGGTTTGCCTGACGCCGCTGTGCGCGAATCGCGTGAACGGATTCGCGCCGCACTGCAGAACTGCGGGTTCTACTTTCCGTTTCAAAAAACGACTATCAATCTCGCGCCTGCGGACGTGCGAAAGGAAGGTGCCAGCTTCGATCTTCCGATCGCATTGGGAATTCTCGGCGCGGGTGGTGATCTGGCGGAAGAGACGAATCTGATCCACGTACTCTGCGTTGGTGAGCTGTCTCTCGATGGACGTGTGCGCGCTATCAAAGGTGCGCTTCCGATTGCAATCCTCGCGCGCGAGGGAAAGATCCGCCATCTCATACTGCCTGAAGAGAATGCGAAAGAAGCGGCGGTTGTAGCAGGCGTCAATGTTTATCCGGTTGCCGATCTGAAAAGCGCCACGGAACTTGTCGCGGCGTTGCGATCTAACACTCCACCGCAACCTCTGAAAGTTGATCCTGGAGAGATCCTGTCGCACACGGGAAACTACTCAGTCGACTTTCACGAAGTGCGCGGTCAGATTTCCGCAAAGCGCGCCTTGGAGATC
>DATIBJ010000055.1:0-14936 GCA_035457565.1 Pyrinomonadaceae bacterium
GTCAACGCTTCGACTGATGGATTGCTCCATCCATCGCATGACTCGAGGTCGCTATGGTTGGCTAAACCTTTAGCGTATGACTCTTTCATTCACTACAACTTGCCGGTCTGTTCCGGCGCACCGGGGGTAAACCGCCCTTCCCTACTTGCATTTTTTTTGGCTTGATTTGTTTTGGGGAGATTGAACGCTGATGTTTTGGACGTTGAACTTGATCTGTTTCGGATCCACGCGTCAGAGCTTTATTCGCCACGTTGTTCCGATCACGTGGAGATCTCCCGGGACCGTCCGCCCATCGTTCTGTCGCAGATAGTAAACATCCAGCGTGATGTTTTTATTCAGCGGCTTGGTGATTCCCGCTGCAACACGATTTCTAACCCAATCGTCGATACTCCAATCGTAAAAGACTTCTTCTGAAACAAAGACGGATAACTTCATCTTGTCAGAACCAACAGGATGCTCAACTTGAAGTCTGTTTCGATATCGCGTCGAGTCGATTCCCGGAGTTCTTAGTCGTCGTTCAAAAAGATTTCGATCAGTGAAACGAAATCGATGTGCGTCGACACGCAGAATGGCGGCCGAATTAAGCCGATCCTCATGTGCCTTCCGCCCTTCAAATGGCTGCGTTTCGATGTGCAGATACCCGGGAACCAGGCTGAGGTGTTGTCCTATTCTAAACGTCGCACCAATGCCAATTCTTTCATCAACCGGCCGGCTGATGTCGCGACCAAGACGAAGTCCTCCAAGCATGTTGAAATCGATCTGCTTCGTAATCGGAACGGAAAATACAAAGTCGTTCCACTGCTGTGTATCAGTTTCGGGCGAGGAACTGCCCGTCTGAGAAAAAGTAGACGTCGCGAGAGTCAGTAAGATCAGTACAGATGACAGGAGGCTAACTAAAGGAACCTGCTTCAATAAACAACCTCTATTTTCTACGTACTCGTCAAAACCGAAAACGACGTCACTGCAACCACCACTCGATCCCCTACTTTTAATCGCGCGTCGGTCGCTTCGGGTTTGGACCGCGTCACGATGATCGATCGCGGACGCCGTTCGGGCGTTTCAGTAGTCAGGTAGTAAGGCGTCTCTCCGTTGGCGCACTCTTCGCCCGGTTGTTCAAGGCGAACTCGCAATCGCTCATAAGCTCCAACGAAACTGACTTCTTCAACGCGTGCAGACCCGAGTTTGAAGTGTCCCGGCTTTAAGAAGTCTGTCCGACCGAGCGCGACATCTTCTGGTCGGAATACGATCTTGATCCGATCACCAGGTCGGTAGTGCTGCGGATCGAGCTGAGCCGGGATCTTCGCGCACTCCGTTTCGACAAAACCCTCTTTCACAATCGCCTCCACAATGTTCGCCGCGCCGAGGAATGTAGCGACATACTCCGTTGCCGGGCGGTTGTAGATCTCGTACGGCGTTCCGATTTGCTCAATGTGTCCTTTATTAATCACCGCCACGCGATCACCGAGCTCGAGAGCTTCTTCCTGGTCGTGAGTAATAAACACCGAAGGCACATTCACGCGTCTCAATAACGCGCGAATTTCACGGCGAAGATGCGTACGCGTTTGCGTGTCGAGAGCGCCGAACGGTTCATCGAACAGCAACACTTCCGGTTTGTAAGCAAGCGTGCGCGCGATTGCGACGCGCTGTTGTTGTCCACCCGACAGCTGCGATGGATACTTCTTACGGTGCTCTTCAAGCTGGACGAGTGATAACAACTCATCAACCGTTTTGCGTATTTCTTTTCGCTTTCTTCGTCTGATCCTCAACCCGTAACCGATATTCTTTTCGACTGTCATCTTGGGGAACAGTGCATACGACTGAAAGATGACGCCCACGCCACGTTCTCTCGCAGGCAGTTCGGTGACGTCTCTACCATGCAATATTACTCGCCCCGTATTTGGCTGCTCCAATCCCGCGATGATTCTGAGAATCGTTGTCTTTCCACTCCCAGAGGCTCCCAGCAAAACGAGGATCTCTCCTTCAGCGACATCGAGGGAGATATTCTCGAGCACGCCAGTCTTGCCGAATCGCTTGCTGACGCCAATGACGCTCGTCGCAATCGGCGGCGCATTGTCGCTGGATGCAGCCATTCTCTGTTCCTCGACGAACTTCTCTTTTGCCTTCACCGGATGCCTCTCAGTCTACGTCAAGCCAGTCGCGCGCAAAAAACAGCACACTGAAGATGAGAAATGAGAAGAGTGCCAAAACGATGGCGATGGCGTTCGCGGCCTCGATTTGTCCTTCGTTGAATTTCGCGAAGATATAAAGTGGGGCGGTTTGAGTTCGGCCGGCGAGATTACCGGACACGAGAATGGTTGATCCAAATTCGCCGACCGCGCGCGCGAAAGTTAATAGTGCACCTGACACGATTGCACCGCGCAACGAAGGCAACGTGACGTGCCAGAACGTTTGCCACCGTGTCGCTCCGATTGTCGCTGATGCTTCTTCAAGTGATCGACTCATCGTATCGAAGACAGGTTTGATTACGCCAAAAGCGAGCGGAAAAGTGACGAAAATATTCGCAAGAATGATCGCCCCGGCCGTGAACATGATTTGAACACCATGCGGTGTGAGAAGACGTCCGAGCGTTCCGTATGGGCCCCACAACAAAAGTAAAGCGAAGCCGGCGACGGCTGTGGGGATTGCAGTTGGTAGAGAGATCGTAACGATGAGCGCATTTCGTCCCCAAAAGTTATGGCGAGAAAGCACGTAAGCGGCGAACAGACCAAAAATGACGTTGAAGACCGTGGCCCAAAAACTCGTCGCCATCGATAGCTTCAAAGCGAAGATAGCTTCCGGCTGCATTAGCGCCGCCCAAAACTTATCAAGTCCGTTGCTGGTGCCGAAGATGAAAATTGAAGCCAGCGGTAGAAAGACCAACGGCAACATCATGAACACGAGCATGCCGATACTCAGCGGCCGAACAATGTCGAAGCCGCGAACGTGGCGCATTGTCGGAACGACGGTGCTCATTTCGTCTTCTGAACCTGATCTCGAAACACCTGTTCGATGACTTCGGGATAAGCTTTATCCCAACCGCCGAAGTAATCGATCGTAAAAGGCGATTGGATAGTACCGAATTCGTTGCTTGCCTGGTCGAATGCGACGTTCGTAGCCGAACGAAAATGGAAGCGCACGAATGCTTGTTGCGCTTCATCGCTCCAAAGATAGTGAAGAAAAGCGTCGACCAGTGCGCGTTTATCTGGAGGCACATTCTTGTCAATTACGACGGCCGGATGTTCGCTAGAGATCGTCGCCTGTGGCAGAACGATCTCGATCGGCGCATTCGCTTCCTTCATCAATAATCCTTCCAATTCATAAGTGACCAATGCGTCGCCATTACCCAACTCGAAGGTAGTACGAGCCTCTCGAGCGGATGCGGGTGTGGAAATCACGTTCTTCCAGATCGCCTGAAGCATGTGTAGGGCGCGAGCTTTGTCGGGTTCACCAGTTTGTTGTTCAGATTTCTTGAGTTCCGAACCGTAGATCGCGAGTACCGACCACTGAGCACCACCTGAACTGATGGGATCTGGATGAATCAACCGAACTCCCGGCTTAGCGAGATCCGAAAAATCGTGGATCGCTTTCGGATTCCCTTTTCTCACGAGGATGATGAAAGGAGTTTTATTTACGATTCCCCTTTGCGGATACGTTCGCCAGTCAACAGTCGTGAACCCGCCGCTCTTCAATCGTTGCGCGTCGCGCTCGATCGATAGAATGGCTATGTGTGCCGGGGCACCTTGCAGGATTTGGTTGGTTACCGTCTCAGAGCCGGCAAAGGATGAGGTGAACGACACATCCTGACCGTGCTCGCGTTTCCATTTTGCTGCGAAGTCAGGATAGATCGCTTTCTCGAGCGACTCTTTCATGATCGAGAAACCGAAGACAGTGATATTTATCCCGCCTGACTCGGCAGGCGGTTTAGGCAAGCAGCCAATCATGAGCAGGCTGAAGACCAGCCCGGCGCCGAGGAATGCAAAGCGGGGAGATGTAGTATGCCGCAAGAGGAATAACCTCATCATTCGCGCCGAGTACGAACCGACGGTCATAAAACAATCGCTTACTTTCGGGGGTAGATCCGTCTATACCATAGGATTGCGGTTTGTGGGAAGAACCGAATCATTTGTCATTCGGGAATTGGACATTTCTCATTTGTCATTTGAAGAAGATCAGCCGCAGATCTTTATGTTAGCTGCAGATCTGGCCTGTAAGCGTTATGAGATCTCTTTTTTATCGGTCTTAAATCCGCCGTATACCGTGAAGATCTGTGGTGATCTTCTTCAAATGACAAGTGAGAAATGTCCAATAACCAATGACAAATGATTTCTTTTTGACCTGAGGATTCTGTAGTACTATCCGGTTTGCGGTGGGCCCTCCCTGATACCTGAAACGCCGCGTTAGGAATGAAAGGTATGCGCTGTTCCCTCGCCCGGAGTGTGGCTACGCTGCTCGTCCTCCATTCACTTGTCTCCTCATCAATACTTGCGCAAACACCGCAGGAACAAACGCGACCGAGGCGTGCTCAGCCTGAGTCACAGCCTCAGTGGGTTCCGCCCCAAACGGCTTCATCGCCGATTCAATTACCAACGACCAGTCTTATTGCCGGACCAGAACCAACGATCCGTGTTGCCCTGAACACGAGCGTGCGCTCGGCAGTGATTTCGACGACCGGTAAGTTGATGAATGCGACTGGCAAAACGAGCGTTGTCGCGCTCGACACCTCCAGAGTTCGCGTCGAAGCACGTCTACTTTCACCAGTGCCGAGCAGAGTCGCCGAGTCTCTTTATCGCGTGACAGTTGACGGGATGGAGACGAGAGAGCGAGCAGAGGAGATTGAACAGGAGATTCAGAAAGCAACGGGAGAAGAAGCCCACGAAGTACCGGACGAAAAAACAAACACCTGGAGTGTTGTCGTCGACAAGGCGCGTTCGCGTGAGGAAGCCGAAGAACTCAGAGCAACACTTGAAACGCTAGGGATAGACGCGGAAGTATCCCATGTGGACAACTCTAATCGGCCCTTGCCACAGAATGACAACTTACGTTCAAACAACTCTTCGGTTCGGCTAGCTGCAAAGCCGAGTTTTCCTTCGCGTGAGGTGGTGGCGTTGTCGCCCGCTTCCGGTCGACTGTTTAGCTCGAGCGCTCCGGTAGTTTTCACCTCCAACGACGAACGTGATGCTCCAGTCCGTTATAACGACAAACCTTTTCGCGGACGCATTGAAGTTTTCGCCAACCTGCACGGAACACTGACAGTCGTGAATGAACTTGGGCTTGAAGATTATGTGCGCGGCGTTGTCGCAAACGAACTTTCACCGGGAGGCTACCCAGCTCTCGAAGCACATAAGGCACAGGCGGTCGCGGCGCGAACGTACGCTCTGAAGAACCGCGGCCAATTCATGGCTGAGGGCTTCGACATCCTGCCAACCACACGTTCGCAAGTTTACCGTGGACTTACATCAGAAAACGCGCTATCGAATCGCGCAGTCGAAGAGACGCGCGGAATGATTGCGACGTACGAAGGGGAACCAATCAACGCGCTTTACACTTCGACGTGTGGCGGTCGAACGGAAAGCGCCGAGAACATCTTTAATCACGCTGTTCCATACTTGCGGGGACACGAATGTGCTGCTGAAGGGATGGCTGCGCTGTCAGGGTTCACAATCAAAACTGCGCGCCTGACCGATTTACGTGAGGATAGCAACGTAGCCTTCGCTCGGGATCTGAGTCTACTTGCTGTTCACAGTTTTCCACTGCTGCCGCAGAAGATCACGGACGCATGGCTGACGGCTCCAGCTAACGTCGGTGAAGTGCGAAACTGGCTCGTTGCCGTTGCGCAACTATCTAAACAATCGTTGCCACCACTCGGGGATGACGTAAATCTTGCCGGTGGATTTTCTTCTGCCCTTGCGTTGGCTGTCTTTGGAGATAGCCGGCCGAGCACACTATTCAATGATGCCGATGTGGCGTATCTGCTCGCGGTTCGCGATGCTGATCGAATACCGCCTCCGAATCGAGCGGATGTTGCGTTGCTGCTGCGCGATGGCTATCTGTCAGTTTATCCAGACGCCACGTTGCGTCCTCAGGAACCATTGTCACGTGGACGAGTCGTACACGCATTGGCGCGAATTCTTGAGACCAGAAATCTGCTGCAACTTCAAAAAGGAAATGCACGACCGACCACCGAGGGTCAGTTAATACTTCGTTCCACTCGCGGCAAGGACCAGCCATTCAGAGTCACTTCAGACGTCTTCCTGTTTCGTCAGCTTGGCGAGATTCCCTATCCGGTTCAAATGGTCTCAATCGTCGGTGGAGAATCGGTTTTGTTTCATACCACGAACGGACAGGTCGACTATCTCGAAGTGAAGCCGGCTCCGAATGGCGCGGCGGCTGATCGGTTTTCGCCATTTTCTAACTGGTCGACGGAGATGTCGCTCGGTCAGGTGCAAGCTCGCCTGTCGCGCGCTGCGTCGGGAATTGGGCGAATTAGAGACCTGCGCGTACTCTCGCGCGGAATCTCACGCCGCGCCACTGATTTGGAAATCATTGGAACGAACGGTACGGCGCACGTTCGCGGAGGTCGCATTCGTTCAGCTCTGGGATTGCGCGAACAGTTATTCGTCATCGATCGACGCACCGATGACAATGGAAACGTTATTGGATTCGTCTTCACCGGGCGCGGTTGGGGCCACGGCGTGGGGATGTGCCAGGTCGGGGCTTATGGACTCGCCAAGCAAGGATTCAACTTCGAACAAATTCTCAAGACCTACTACTCAGGTATAGAAATCAGCCGTCTTTATTAGTCCAATTCTCGAAGCTACCGCGAACGGTACTGAATACCAAACGATGAACTTCACTCGTAACCAAATCATCGGTGGGATCGTCGTACTTATGCTGCTCTGGGCCGTCATTCTTTTTCGCGTGCTATCCTCTGGCACGTGAACGATGCCACTAAGTCTTCTCCTGTAATCGCGGTTGTTGGTCCAACCGCGTCAGGCAAGAGTACGCTCGCAATTGAACTCGCCCTCGCACTGAACGCGGAAATAATCAATTGCGACTCAGTACAAGTCTACCGTGATATTGAGATCGCCACGGCCAAAGTTCCCCTTTCAGAACGCAAGGGTGTTCTGCATCATCTGATTGGATTCGTTCCGCCGGAGGTGAACTACACTGCCGTTGAATGGGCGGCCCAGGCTATTTCAAAGATCAACGAGATCGAAGCACGCGGGCGAGTTCCGTTTCTAGTAGGAGGTACTGGCTTTTATCTCCGTGCGCTTCGGAAGCCGTTTTTTGTCAGCCCTAAGACAGACGTCGACCTGCGACGGCGAATCAACGAGATGCGTGAGGCACGCGGGCCGGAGTATCTGCATCGAGTTCTACGGCGTTTAGATCCCCGCGGAGCCCGGCAACTTTACTCTCGGGATTGGCCACGGATACAGCGAGCGATCGAAGTGTATCTGCAGACAGGCAGGTCAATATTCGAACAACGCGAAGAGCGCCCTGAACCACATGAAAGCTCGAAGCGGCTGCGAGTGATTGCGCTAAATCCCCCACGCAAAGAACTGTACGAGCGCATCAATCACAGGACGGAAGAACACTTCAAGACCGGACTTGTTGACGAGGTAAGGAACCTGCTGAAACGTGGGGTTCCGCCGGAATCGAATGCCTTGGGAGCCCATGGTTATCGACGCGTTGTCGAATACCTTGAGGGCCGGCGAACGCTCGACAATGCACTGGAACAGACCAAGCTGGACGTCCGCCACTATGCGAAACGACAGCTGACCTGGTTCCGCCGTGAAGAAGGAACCGTGTGGTTCGAAGGCTTTGGGGACCAACCCGACACAATCGAGCAGGTTCTGAGGTCATTAAGGCCCTCCATCGGTGCCAAATAATCATGTTTCTGTGACATCTTGACCAATCTCTTGTAAGTGCCATGGGCCTGATGTAATCTGACGCTACACCACCATTTCAATTCTGTTCTCAGGGACGTGGGCTATGTCAGACGGCAAGCAGGCTCCTCAAAACATCCAGGATGCCTTTTTGAACACTGTTCGCCGCGAAAAGACGACGGTGGTTGTCTATCTCCTCAACGGGGCCAAGCTAACAGGCCGGATTCGGAGCTTCGATAAGTTTTCAGTGCTGCTCGAATCGGGTTCGCAGGAACAACTTATCTTCAAGCACGCCATATCGACGATCTCTCAAACTCGCCGCGCGACCGGTGACCTTCACCCGCAGGCACCCGAAGCACAGACACGAGAGACACGCCCGACAGTTGCACCCTCGCCTGAGGCTTAACAATTCGTTTACACTGGGAGCGCACGCGTCTTCGCGCGCAAATTCGCATAACAAACGATCTGTTTGCGCTTCGCGCTCATTTGCACGCGTCGTGTGCGCTCCCAGTGGTGAAGAAACGTGTCGGGAACTTTCATAACCTTCGAAGGCATCGACGGCAGCGGTAAATCTACACAATTAAGATTGTTGGCCCAGTATCTGCGCGCGCAGGGTTGTGAACTGCTGCTGACTCGCGAACCCGGAGGCACTCCAGTCGGATTGCGTCTACGCGAAGCATTGCTGGACGTTCAGGGTGAAGTCGACCCGCTAACGGAGCTCCTGGTCTTCGCTGCAGATCGTGCTCAACATGTTCGTAAAGTCATTCGCCCGGCGCTCGCCAAAGGCGCCGTCTTGATCTCGGACCGATATGCAGATGCCACGCGTGCTTATCAGGGAGCAGGTCGCGGGTTCTCGCCGGAGCTCATTTCGGAGATCATCGAGTTGGCTACAGAAGGTCTCGTACCTGATCTAACTGTGCTGTTTGATGTCGCGGTAGAAGAGTCAATCGCTCGAACGACCAGGCGGTCAATAAAAAATAAACGCGATCGACTGGATACTGAAAAGGCCGACTTTCACACGAGAGTTAGAGAAGAGTATTTGCGGATCGCACGCTCCGAACCGGATCGTGTGAAAGTGATTGAGACAACCGGCAGCGTGGAGGAAACGCAGGGGAAGCTGCGAGAGATCGTGATTCCGTTTCTACAGCTCCGTGATCAATTAACGACTCGACTAACGAACAGCCAACCATACAAACTCAAGCGAGGCCACTGCTGATGTTCGAAACTATTGCCGGCAATGAACGCGTCAAAGAAGTGTTGAAGCGAATACTCGATGCGGGTCGTTTGCCTGGTGCGCTGTTGTTCGTCGGCGAGGAAGGAATTGGCAAGAAGTTATTCGCGCTTGAAGTGGCGAAAGCACTCAACTGTCGCACGCCCACGCCTGCTGGCCCTTGTGGAACTTGTTCAGCATGCGCGCGAATCTCTCGTATTAATTATCCCGAAAGCAGCGATCCTGAGGACCTGAAACAGATCCTTTGGACGGATCATGCTGACGTCGGGATGGTGGTAGCGCCAAAGCGTGTTCTACAGGTGATACAAATGCGGCAGATTGAGCGCGAAGCGAATTACCGTCCGTTTGAAGGCAAGGCCCGAGTGTTTCTGATTGATGAGGCTGACAGGCTAAACGACTCTTCGGCGAATGCTCTGCTAAAAGTGTTGGAAGAGCCACCACCCACGTCTCACATCATCCTGATTACATCGCGACCGGCAATGCTGTTGGAAACGATCCGCTCAAGATGTCAGATGATCCGCTTTTCCCCGCTGACGCCTGCGGAGATTGAAGAACATCTAGTCGCGAAGAAAGTCACAGATCGCAGTTCAGCGGGTTTGCTTGCGCGCGTTGCTAATGGAAGCATTGGTCGCGCACTCGAAGGCGATCTGGAAACGTTTAAAGAACAGCGGCGCGCAATGCTCTCCGTGTTGAAAGCTCTGGCAGGAAAACCGGATGAGGCGCAATTGTTAAGGGCGTCAGAACAACTGAACGAGGCGCAATACAAAGACGAGTTTGAAGAGCGGCTCGACGTCCTCGAAATATTAATCAGAGACGCATGGACGCTTTCACTCAATGGGTCGCGAGACCAACTGGTAAATGCGGATATGTTCGATGAACTCGAAAGAATTAGTCGTCAGATCAATGCTGACAGAGCTGCTGGGTGGATCCTCCAGATCGAGGATTTGCGAGAACAATTGATAGTGAATATCAACCGTAGAGTTGCCATCGATGCGCTCTTCCTGGCAATGGCCTCACCCGTCGCGCCTCCCAGAAAGTATTTGCCTTAGTTGGAGTAGTTTCTCTCCACCGCTGACCCGCATAACACTCAAGCCACCTCGCAGAGTCCAAGGTGCAAAACACCAACACTCAAGGTCATCGAAATTACTCAAGCTCCGATAAATGCAGTACGGAAGCGCGGCCTGCCCCCGCTCAAGTTGCATAACGTCAACGATCCATCGCAGCGTGCGACGTGCAAAATCATCAGCGCTCAATCTTCAGTGAAACAACTCAAGTTCCGATAATCGCAGTCTGGAAGGGCGGTTTACCCCCGCTTAAGTTGCAAAAGACTCAAGCTGAACACTTATGATTCTACGGTCGGATCAAGAGTCTCACCGTATATTCGAAGTTCGACCGTGTAGGTGTGGACGACTCTCGCTATGTGATATTGACCAACTCTGGTGTGGTGTTTGATTTGGCTGATTTGCCCTCGGCGAGGAGTTTTTCAGTTTCCATTACGAACGCTTCGACGATGTTCTCACCTGCGACTTTCCGCATCGGCACACCGTCTTTGAAGATCATCCCCACACCGCGACCGAAAGTGATTCCGAGCTGGGAGTCGTGCGCTTCACCCGGTCCGTTAACGGCGCATCCCATGATTGAGAGGTGAAGTGGTTCTTCGATGTGGGCCAAACGACGCTCAATCTCCTCGACGATACCAACGAAGTTATCTACGTCGAGCCGTCCACAGGTCGGACAGGCAACAACCGTAACTCCACGCGTGCGCAGGCCAAGCGACTTCACTATCTCCCAGGCAACCCGTACTTCTTCCTGCGGCTCGGCGGCGAGGGAAACACGAATCGTATCGCCAATGCCTTCGTGTAACAGGATGCCTAATCCGATCGACGACTTAACCGTACCACTGAACGACGTTCCGGCTTCAGTTACTCCAAGATGAAACGGGTAATCGACCTTCTCCGCCAACAGACGGTAGGCGGCGACGGTTCGATGAACGTCGGAAGCTTTCAGGGAAATAATGATGTCAGTGAAGTCGAGATCTTCGAGGATGCGAATATGTCGGAGTGCTGACTCAACCATGGCCTCAGGTGTGGCCGTGCCGTACTTGTGCAACAGATCTTTTTCGAGCGAGCCGCCGTTTACGCCGATGCGAATCGGCACGTGTTGCGCCTGCGCAGCTCGAACGACCTGGCGGATTCTTTCAAGCGCACCGATGTTGCCGGGATTTAAACGAAGCTTATCAATGCCGGCCTCGAGCGCCAGCAGCGCGAGTTTGTAATGGAAGTGAATGTCAGCAACCAGCGGAATGTCGGGCACGCGCTTGCGGATTTCTTTGAGAGCCAGCGCTGCGTCATTGTCAGGCACAGCGAGCCGCACGACTTCGCAGCCGGCGCGAACCATCTCTTCGATTTGAGCCACCGTCGCATTGACGTCAGCAGTGTCCGTCTTAGTCATCGACTGAATGACAACTGGAGCACCGCCTCCGATCTGCAGATGTTTGACTTGGACTGGTTTTGATTTGCGCACTGTCTGTTACTTCGCGGGCTGTGTGGCCGGCGGTTTCTGCGGTTCCGGAGAACGACTAAACGACTTCAGAACGTCATTTGTTATTACGAAAACCATCAGCAAAAGGACCATAACAAAACCAACTTGCTGTATCCTTTCTCGCACTGCCGTGGATATCGAAAGCCCAATGAGCGCCAGCAAACCTTCGATTAATAGTAAGAAAATAGCGCCGCCATCCAGTACGGGAATGGGCAGCAGGTTGAAGATGCCCAGGTTCAAACTGAGAAATCCCAACATTCCAAATACGCCATCCCAGCCTATTGCGACGGATTTCTGTGTTGCCTGGTAAATGCCGATCGGACCGGATAGGGTGTTGCGCACCGATCGTTTTCCGGAAAACACCTGTCCCAGCGCTTTGCCGGTGAGGCGCAGGATCTGAACGTTAGAATGATAAGCGTAACTCGCAGCGGATTTGACTCCTGCCTCTTGGAAGGGAAACTGCTCACGAATATTGATTCCCAACAAACCGCCTTCCAGACGTCTCGTTCCCGTGGTCAGCTGTACCGGTGTTCCTCCACGCTCAATCATTATTTGGATTTGTTCGTTGCCGTGCGCTCGAATGTATTCGGTAACTTGTGCCGAACTCATTACTCTTTGACCACCCACACTAACAAGTCGATCACCGAGCTGTATACCGGCCTCAAGCGCGGGTGACCCCGGTGCGATTCCTTCAACTATGACAGGCATTCCACCATAGTCCGGAATGAAATCAAGTGTTCCGACAGTTTCGCCCTGTTCAGTCCTTGCAGTCGGCGTAATCGTTATTGCCTGCCGTTCTCCGTTGCGTTCGATAACAACCGGAAGCGAATGATCAGGAGACAACAATGCGTCACCACTGATGATGTCCCAACTCGGATCCTCGGTCCCGTTGAAGGACACTATCCGATCACCCGGTTGTAACCCTGCTTCTTTAGCAGCGCCGGTCGGCGCGACGTAGCTCACGACCGGAGCTGGCGTGGCAGGCACGCCGTACATCAAAGCGGATGTAAATGGAATCGCCAGCGCAGTGAGAACGTTCATGACCGGTCCGGCAAGAGCGACCATGATTCGTTGATAGCGAGGTCGGAGGTTGAACATTTCCTCCGGAGGAATATCAGTCGCGCCCTGTCCTTCTAATGGCGCATTCGAATCATCGCCACCAAGCTTCACATAACCACCCAGCGGGATGGCTGAAACTCTATAGTCGGTATGTCCCCATTTCCTACCGAAGAGGCGAGGCCCAAAGCCAACAGAAAACGTCTCAACCCGAATTTTTAAGAGTTTTGCAACTATGAAGTGTCCAAACTCGTGAAGAACTACAGCTGACCCTAATATGAAGATAAATGCTAGTGCGCCGATTAAGTAATAACTCATTCGCTGGACTCTTTTCCTAATATTTCAATTTTTTAACAGCTAATTGGACACAGATCGTCCAAGCGACGTTGCACAAGCGAGTTTACGCGTCGGGTTCAAATGCGTCAAACAAGTTGATCTAGGCGCACTGAAGCTTCATCGCAGCCTGCGACGCACCAAATCATCAGCGCTCAACCTAAAGGAAATAGCTCAAGCGCCGATAATCGCAGTCTGGAAGGGCGGTTTACCCCCGCTCAAGTTACACAAGACTCAAGCGGAGCACTGATGATTCTGCAGTCGCGGTCTGATCCTGCGTTGAATGTTGTGCGACTCAGCGGGGGTAAACCGCCCTTCCGGACTTGCACTTATGTAAGCTTGAGTTGTTTTACTGAAGATTGAGCGCCGATGATTTTGTACGTCGCACGGTGCGATGGATGGTGGATTTTATGCACCTTGAGCGGACCTGAGTTTTTGAGTTACCTAGACGGCCGGAGAAGCGTGAGTAGACATCTTTTCGATTTCTGCACGCGCGAGATTTCGGGCGGCCCGGTCTGCTGCCAGTACCGTTTCGATATCGCGCACTGGTTCATTGACGTGACCGTCCATCACCGCTTCGATCACCTGCGGAATCTCTGTGAGGCTTAATCGACCATCAATAAAGGCATGCACCGCTTCTTCGTTCGCGGCATTCATTGCGGCGGGAAGCGTTCCGCCTGCTTTGAGTGATCGATAAGCAAGGTCGATACACGGAAAGCGATCCAGATCCGGTCCTTCAAAATGCAGGGCTGACACCGCTGCCAAATCCAAAGGTGGTAGTTCGCATTCGTGCCTCTCAGGATACGTGAGTGCGTACTGAATGGCGTGACGCATATCAGTCACGCCCATCTGAGCAATCACAGAGCCGTCAACCATCTCAATCATTGAATGCACGACCGACTCGGGATGCACGAGAATCCCGATTTCGCGGGGACCGAATCCGAAGAGCCAGTGAGCCTCGATCACTTCCAACCCCTTGTTCATTAGTGTCGCGGAGTCGATTGTGATCTTGGCTCCCATGTTCCAGGTCGGGTGCCGCATCGCCTCCGCTACCGTAGCTCGGCTCATTTCATCTTTGTTCTTAGTGCGAAACGGCCCGCCCGATGCTGTCAGCACAATTCGTCTAACCTCGTCGCGTCTTTGTCCGCGCAAACATTGATGCAGCGCGTTGTGTTCCGAATCGACAGGCAATAATTCCGCGCCGGATTTGCGAGCAGCGGCGGTCATCAGTTCGCCTGCCATCACCAGTGTTTCTTTGTTTGCCAACGCCACGCGTTTGCCGCACTCCAGGGCGCGCAACGTCGGAACGAAACCAACTGCGCCTACGGTCGCCGAAATAACGCAATCGGCTTGATCGTGAGTTGCAATTTCAACCAATCCTTCGTTACCGACGACAATACGCGGCAAGTCAACATCCCGCTCAAACAACAATGCACGCAAGTCGTGCGCGGCCGATTCGCTATCAACAGATACTACTTCCGGCAAATAGCGAGCGACTTGATCTGCAAGTTTCTCGACGTTACTTCCCGCGCCGAGCGCAACAACTCGGAATCGCTCAGCTCCTAACGATTCAATGACAAGTAATGAGTTGCACCCGATTGAGCCGGTTGAGCCGAGAATAGCAACGCCTTTTGGCTTCATAAGCTGTTTGTGATCAAGCCGCGTGAGGCAATGTTCGATAAACTTCGGTTTTTCGTTGTGGTTACCATCATTCAACTGACCGGCCGCCTCTGCATCACAGCGACAAACTGAAGTTTATCGAACATCAATCGTCCTTCGTAGGGGTTGAGAAGATTCACAGTTTCGCCGCCGTCATTAACATACGATGCGGAATTAACGCGCCAGGCACGACCACTGTAATAAGCGAGGCTGACTGAAGCGTGAACAGT
>DATIBJ010000056.1:0-11694 GCA_035457565.1 Pyrinomonadaceae bacterium
CAGCTCTGTCGTCTCATCATCCCAAACCTGTCTACGCACCCACCCGCTACCGCGAGGTGGTACTGACTTCACACCACGTGAAATCATGATTATGAAAGATTATCTAGGATCTAAGGAGAATAAGAAAACTTCGAATGAACAAGTAATCACCTTAGCTTCTGACTTATCTCCTGTATCCGCGCTCTTAGACGTTCTTCATCAACACCGACAACGTGACCATTAACATACACCTCCCGTCCAGCGACGACGGTCAGCACAACATCGCGTCCAGAAGATGAGAATATCGCCGCGGTCACCGGATCATAAACTGGTAACTGATGCGTTCCGTTTAGAGATACTACCGTGAAGTCAGCATCGAATCCTTGGGCCAGCTGTCCGACGCGACCATTGAGACCCAAACAACGCGTTCCTCCCATCGTTGCCGCATACAACGCATCGCTCGCTTCGGCCGCTCCGCCGTCGACGTCAGCGCCGGCCCGCGAAAGCAAAACGGCAAACCGCCCCTCTTCCAGAACATCGCAAGTGTTGTTGCTGGCCACTGAATCGCTTCCCAGCCCGACCGTGATTCCTCGCCGAAGAAACTCTGCAAATGGCGCTCGCCCATGTCGGAGTTTGGCATTCGACTTCGGGCAGTGCGCGACTTTGCTTCCGGTCTCCGCCAGGGTCTCGAGATCTCGATCGTCAACTCGAATACAGTGCGCAAGCAGTGGTTGAAGATCCAGGATCCGGTGCTGCTTCAGATGCTGAATCGGCGAACATCCGGGTGCCTTGAATTCTATGGCTCTCGTTTTCAAACCATCAGCAAACAGTCCGCAACCCTCGCGCAACAACAGATCCTCCGCTTCGGATTCAGCCGCGTGCATCATCAACGGCAACTTTTCGGCCGCAGCGAAGTCAGCGATTTCCTCCAACTGCGACGCGCAAACGGAGTATGGCGCGTGGGGTGAAACGCCAACGCGCACCAACTCCGTCTGCTCGGATCGAAGCTCCGCCACCTTGTTTTTCAGCTTGTCGACGTTTTCCGAAACCAGCCGCGCGTCTGGGCCAAACGACTCCTGAAAAACCACTCCTCGCAATCCAACACTTCGCACCGCGCGCAGCGACGTGATGGCCGAGTCGCTCGCGTCACCCACAGAGGTAATACCTGCCCGTAGCGCCTCGCACGCTCCCCAAGTCGCCGATACTTCGAGATCGTCAGGAGTCAGATTAAAGAGGCGAGCGAGGGTTAGTTTCTTCAACCACGAAAAGAAATCGCTCTCTTCCCGCTCGAGATAACCGCGCATCACTGTGAGCTCGAGATGGGTATGAACGTTGATGAGACCCGGAAGGATCATCGCATTGCCGTGGTCGCGGTGTTTCCCGTTGGGGAATTTCCCGATCACTTCGTTCCGTGGACCAACCGCAGCTATCGTTTCGCCTGCGATCGCAATTGCGCCCTCTTCAATTGGGGTTGAAGAAACAGGTACGAGCCAGCGCGCTGAATGGATTGTTGTCATCGCAGCGGGATGATCGCGAGATCAGATTTCATCTCGCATTCTTCATACTTCGGTAGCGGTTTAGGACTGAGATAACGTACGCGCGAGTCGAAGGAATGTCTATGCGCGTAATGAACTCTTCGCTGGAAGGAGCTTTGCCGTCCGCGTTTGGCTTACCCCATTCGGCCGCTCTACTTGGACCAGCATTGTAAGCCGCAATCACACGCGACTCGGCATCCGGTACATCCTGAAACTGTTCGCGAATCTTTTCCAGATACCAACAACCAACCTGAATGTTGCGTTCTGGATCGCGAAGAAAACTTTGCGGGTCGGTGGCCATGGTGCGTTCCAGTTCACGCATTCCGGTTTCAGTGGCCCACTCGCGCGCGACAGTCGGAGTAACTTGCATCAATCCGATCTCAGCATCCTTACCAATCTTCCAGGGCGCGAAATAGGTTTCTTCGTAAATGATGCTCCAGACCAGGTCGGGGTCGACTCGATAGATCGTTGCCTGGCGACCGATTAACGTGTCGTATCGATGTGTCCAGTATTGATTAAAGAGATAAGCAACGAAAGCAATGGTGAGGATGATAAGAACAACAGCTAACGCGCGTTTCATTCAGACGGCTGAACCAGGGAGTATTCAGGGCCGTTTGCGGTAGCAAACGACAAGACGTGAACTTGATTGAACCGTTTGCTACCGCAAACGGTGCGGGAGTTTTAGTTGCTCCTCTTAAGTCGTGACCAAAAACTGCCGACTGAATAAGCGAGGTCAACTCCCTCGTAGCGCGAGCGTAGCGCATGCTCATCCAGCACGTGTCCCTGCAGCCAAACCTCCGCATCCAGCGTGGCGCCCACCTGCAATCGAGCACCGCGCAACGCGCGTCGATTCACCAGAACCTCGAGATTCAAACGGTCAAGGTCGAGGTTAATCCAGAAGAGTTCGCCGCCAGAAAGCGGGTTAATCAACGGCTTGAAAGCGATTATGCGACCTGAAAGGCTCCAGTCGTTTTCGTGGGCCGCGCGCGTCGGGGCGGTTTTTTCAAGCGGCAACCAGCGGGCTTTTCCTTTCGTCCGACGAACACGCGCGCGATAGGCGAGACCACAAAGGCCGATGTGTAGCTCTGGCGCGCGAAATCCGTTTGGGCCAACCTCTGTCAGATTCTGTAACTCAAAGAGCACTTCGCAATCAGTTCCCTGCCGGTATCCGTGAATAACAGCTTCACCTTCTTCGTCGTACTCTGTTAAGGCCCACGGTGCTATCGTCTGAATGTACTTGGCGCGAAAACCCGGACGACAGTCAGCATAGAAAACATCGCCACTGTCTGACTCGTACAGAACGGTCCACACTTCGAGGCCTTCACCAAGTTTCCAGCAACGACCGTGAAGCACAGCACCGCGGCGACTCAGACGCGTCGGTTCTCCTTGATCACCCGCGCGTTCAGCGAGATAGTTGAAGGCCTTCTCATTCGAGACCTCCAAGCCAATAGTTTCAAAAGCAGGGTTCATTCTTTGGTTTGTATTTTGTGTTTTCAGATCCGCGATCTCAAATCTCAAATCTCAGATCTCAAATCTCAGATTTCAGCACCTGCATTATTGCGCGGCGCGCTTTCTCTGTCTACGTCTGGCGGTATGACCATTGTTGCTCTCGCGTTTTGGAGCACGACTGCGAAAGCCTCTAATGATCCTCTCTGGACCATGCGCCGGTTGTTCGTTTGATCTCACCATCTCTGCAAAGAGATCAACATCGTAGTCGGCCTCACGCGACATCTCTTCGCGAATCGAATGGAGGACCTCAAGGAATTTGGGACGACGATACATATTAAGATTGCAGATTGCCGATTGATACTGATTGAACGCTTAAAATGAAGCATCTGTCGATCGCTTTGAATCGGCAATCGGCAATCGGCAATCGGCAATAACCTCTGTAGCTTCCGATACGAGAAACTCCGGCGTCACAATCATCGGCACGTAGAAGCCTGCGGCGGTATTGAACAATCGAATTCGCGCCTGACGCCGAACATTAGCGAGATGTCCAAAGTTCCATGTCACCAGATAATCAATCTTGTGATACGACGCAATTGCCACGTGCATAGCGTCAGCAATGTATTTCCGATGAAAGATTCCGCGCGAGATGTAGCCCTCTGCAAGAATTGCCGCCTCTTCTGTAAGCTCCACTTGCTCTAACGATTCGATCAGTTTCAGATATGAAGACCGATGCGGTTCCGGAACTCGGCCCAACTCCGAGCTCACTAAAGGCGAAATGACGGCACGATAATCCGCCATTTCGTGCTCCCACCAGCGGATCGTTAAGTCGCGCCGAAACGGCTCGCCATTGTCGAGATACGCACCCACAATTGATGTCTCGAGATAAAGACTTTGCTTCATGGCGTCGTTGCGACTTCCGGATTGATTTCGCCGGTCTTTGATTTTTGATTCAACGGTTCGAGACGCAAGGCCCCGCGCGCGAAGTCGAAATAGATGCGGAAGTTTCTCAAGAAATTCCCGCCTAGTATGCCACTTTGCTTGAAACCGGCAGTTTCATTAACCGGTTCCAGATCCAAAACCGCGGCGTTGATCTTCTCGATCTTAGTCAGGCCGAGACCGACTTTGGGAAGCTGCACCATCATCACGTTTTCTGTGATTCCGGCTGCCCCGAAAACTCGCATCTTCGAAGGCTGCAACAAATCATTTATTGCCTCCTCCTGCGAAAGCTTTTCGGAAACAACAGTGATGCTCGCCGCAGTGTCAATGATGAAATTAAGCGGTTTCTCAAAACCGTCGAGCGCTACCTCACCGCTTAGGAACCCGCTCGAAGTTGTGCGAAGCGGAACCTCGATGACGTTGTCAGCCGGCGAGACAGGCGCGAGCGCCTGAGCCCCTTCACCGCGTCGAACCGTCGTCCATGCTTCCATGACATCGTTCTGATTCTGCCTAATCAACGTCATGCGTCGAACTCCGTAATCCACTGACGTCAGGAATCTCGACACCACTGAGAGGCCAAGATAACCATCGACTGGAACGTTGATGTCGTAGAAATGTCGAATGTAGACGGGTACGTTTTCGACTTTTACGTCTCCAATATCCACTGAACGCAAGAAGCCGTAGACGATTTCAAACTTGCCGCCGCCGCCGACTGCGCGCGCCATTCCGCCTCTCGCGACTGGCTTCAATCCGAGTCGCTTTGCCGTATTGTTGGAAATGACTGACATGCCCGAGCCCGTGTCCAAAACAAAACGGAATGGGTCCTTTTCGCCGTTTAGACGAACTTCAAGGATGGGGCGATTGTCGTAGGCTTCGAAGCTAACTGACGTTCGTTGGCCGCCGCCTGGAACATAGAGTGCCCCCTGCCGGCCGAGATATCGCAGAAACCCTATCAAGCCCTGAATGCGTGCGCGTCTGTCGGAATCAGTCTTCGGCGCAATGATCAGAAATCTTTCATAGGAATCAGCGGCCTCGCGATATCGCTCGCTACGGGCCGCTGCCTGCGCCAAACTAAAAATGTAATCGGGCTCGTCTGGATCGACGTTCACCGCACGTCGCAATGCCGGCAAGGCCAAAGCCAAACGATTCTCATAAAAATCGACCATCGCAAGTCCGGCGATCGCCAAAGCCTCGTTCTCATTGAGTGCCAGTGCGGTGCGAAATTCTTCAACCGAGTTACGGAAGTCCCCAGCCGCAAGTATCGCCGAGCCCAATAGCGCATGCGCTCGCGCGGAGAGAGGATCAAGCGTGATAACGCGCGCAGCATGGTCGTAAGCGTCTTGAAGATTTCTTTGCTTGAGAAGAGCAAAGCTCAATCCCAGGCGGGCCTGCGTGTCATGTGAGTCCTTGGTCAGCAGTTCGCGATAGATCTTTTCGGCAAGTTGGTAGTCACCCTTGCGGATGGCCTTCTGTCCCTTGGCGAGATTCTTGGTGTCGAAAGCCGCTGCCGGATTCACAGCAGACATTGCGAGCGAAAGCACAACGGCGGCCACACCGATGGCCGCCATTCGATGAAAAGACCTTTTGCTGTAAGACTGCATGATTGTCACCTTCTAACGACACGGGTCAGAACTGAACTTATATTAGCACTGCTGATCGCGAGTCGTCCGACATCCGTTTGATTTCTCAAACGGCATTGACCAGTCCTAGGGAGACTCTTCAAACGCGGGGCGAACTAAGATCTCGTTCGATGCGGATATCTATTTCAAAATCTCGCCCGTCTTCATTGACCAAAGAACAAGATCCAGTTCGTCAGAATTGATTCCAATCTCTTTCGCAAAGCTGAGATACCCTTGTTCAACCTCAAGGTATCTCCTCCGATTTACCGGAGGCTTTGCCGTGTCAACGACGCCCACTTCCGCAAGACAACGCATTACGTGCTTGTCCAGAATCGCGTGGCCCTTTACTCCGATGTTCCGTAAGAAATGACTGGCTTCCTTGTAGCCCAACCCTTTGATTTTTTTCTCCTGGGCCAGCCAATCGCGTCTTTCAACAGGATCAGAGAAGCTGCGCAACCTTTTGCGTAGGGCCATATTAAAGTTTGCGCGCAAATAGTTTCTTGTGGTGACAATGTAACGCGGCCGCGCTGCTGGAAATCGATGAGCCCCGGTCTTCTTTAAAACACGAGTCATCTCTTCGGGCTGACCATCAAGCAACAAGTAACTCACCGCTGCAACTGAGTTAAGACCCATTCGCGCTGACGCGCCTGCGGTGAAAATACAGTAGACAAGTTCTTCCCAAAGTCGCGCATCACTTCCTTTGCGCCAAATCTCGTCAAACTCATTGAGTCGCTTGCGAATTTCTTTGCGTCGCGCTCGATGAGTGGCAATCACTCGTTCAACTGTTACGGGTTCTTGATTGCGTTGCACTGTAGTTTGTCAATGCGTCGATTCTATGAGTCTGCCGGAAAACTTGTCAACGAATCTAGCCTGACCGAAGTCAGTCAACTTGTTCTCTTTCGAGATCAACCACTCTCGGTTCCAAGCCCTTCTAAGTTAAGTCGGTGGATTTAGATTGGAGAGGCATTGTGAGGTTATCCTTTATCAATTCAAAGTACTGGGAGTCTATGCCTGATTTGAGCTCGGATCAACGGAAAAGCTATCGACTCACGCTATCAGTTCCGCTATTATGCAAAGCAGGCACGTGCGGGCCTTTCCGACCTGCACATCCATGTTCTACCCTGAGTGCATCTAATGCACTCTCCCCTCACAGCCCCTAATGATTAGTTAAGGTTGGAAATCGATGGCTGTTTTCGACGAGATTCGCTGGTGGAAGACTTTTGCTTGCGCGACGATCATCTTTGTCGCGCTGACGGTTGACCACGTCGCGGTCGGCCAGGAACTTCCGAAACCACTGCCTTCGCCGAGTCCTGCGGCTAGTCTGCCTCAACCAGCGCAACCGGCAGACGTAACGGGCAATCAGTCATCCGACCAAGCGGAGCGACCGCTATACGGGTTACAGGGGGTGCTCGTCGAAACTATCGATGGACGACAGGTCGCGTCACAATCAATCGATCAGCAATTCAACCCTGCCTCCAACATTAAGCTCGCAACCGCTTTGATTGCTTTGCAGACGTTCGGTCCCGATCACAGATTTGCAACAGGGGTTTGGACAGACGGAACATTCGATAAAGCCACTGGTAAAATCGAAGGTAACCTCTACATCTCAGGACGCGATCCATCTTTCCACTACGAACACGCGATCATGATCGCGCGTGAACTGAATGGACTGGGTATCAAAGAAGTGGCAGGCGATCTTTACGTGGCTCCCGGCTTTACGATGAATTTTAGTTCGTCGGCCCAACGCTCCGGTGAACAGTTGTACGACACGCTCGACTCGAGCTTGCGAACGGGTGACGCAATCACGGCTTGGAACCAAACAGCGAAGTTGCAAAACCATTCGAATCCGGAACCGGTACCTAGCGTGGCGGTGATGGGCGGGGTTGACGTAAGTCCAGTTGCACCTACTGCGAAGCTTTTGATGACGCACAAGTCGAGCAAGCTTATAGACATCCTGAAGGTACTTCTGTGTTATTCGAACAACTTCATGGCAGCGCGAATTGGCGAATCGCTAGGTGGCACTGATTCGGTGCAACAACAGTTGATCAATCGCCTGGGCGTTGGACCAACCGAGATCCGGCTCTCATCTCTGAGCGGGTTAGGAGTAAATCGTGTCTCGCCGCGAGTGATGATGAAGATCTTTCGCGGCCTGCGAGCGGAACTCGCAAAACACGGGTTGGATCCATCAGCCATAATGCCGGTTGCAGGAATTGATCCTGGCACACTCGAAGACCGGTTCAGTGGTGTCTCATGGCGTGGGAGCGTGATTGCGAAAACAGGAACGCTCGTCAGGACTGACGGAGGCACAAGCTCACTAGTAGGACAGATGAAGACTGCGAGCGGAGAGGTGCTGCTGTTCGTCATCATGAATCAGAGCGGAAGCATTTCGAGATTCAGAGAGAATCAGGACTATCTCGTGATGTTGATTCAGAACACGCGCGGTGGTCCAAGAGCCTTCGACTACAAACCGGTGACCATGGCGATGCAACTTTCCCACACCGAAAGCACTGTTGCAGTAAGCGACGAATACGAACCGAAGCCGAAGCAGTAGTAGCACTATGCACTAAGCACAAACTACCAAGTACAAAATACGCAATAACATTTTGCGCCCCGGCGATCTTTCGATCTCCGGGGCGCTTTACCGTCCAACCAGGCACGGCGTGCGGCACCGCACCAGAGGACGATCTCGAGAAACTTTTTGCAGACGTGGACCTATAGACCACGCTCAATTCGTGAAAAGGCCGAAAAGGCCGCAGATTCCTGAGAAGGGGCTGGCAAAACGGTGTGGAATCGGCTTCCTATCGCCGTAACCTAAGGTAACGACTCCCTGGGACCGTCAACCCAACCGAATACAAAAACCCCCGTTTTATTGGTTCTGTCGCAGTGGCACCCATGTTGCGAAAGATGCAGCGGCTGGATCCTTCTGCGCGGATACCAACCAGTAAGACCGAATATTTTTGGAGGCCCAAATGAAGCTGCGAGCAACTCGCAAAGGCAGGAACAGGCGGCGACGCAACGATGGCTTTACGCTGCTCCAGGCAATCATCGTCATGGCGGTAGCCATGATCGTTAGCGGCGCTACGATTATGTCGATACGCGCGGGTCGACCGGGTATCCAGCTCGCGAACTCCGCCCACCAACTTGCCGGCTATCTTGAGCGTGCACGCGCAGATTCAGTAAGGCGTCGACCTGCACCTGGCCAGGAATCGAAGGTTGAGATCCTCGACACTCGGAATTATCGCGTAACCATGGGTTTCGGCGGGAGCGGAACTTTGACGTCTCGTGACTTCATTGTGGAAGGTGAGGTCATATTCACGACCGACCCTGTGACGATTGCTTTCGATTGGCGTGGTCGACCAATAAACGGAACCGAAATAACCGTCGCCCTAAAAAACTCAGCCGGCACTACTCAGGTAGACGTTACGGGATCAGGCGACGTAACCGTCGGTAGCGAAATCTTTCAGGACGAAGCGATCCCGGATATTAATCTTAATGCGAATGTTATGGGCGATGTGTCGCCTGATCCAGTAACACCTCCGGATCCTACACCTACAGCTACCCCATTGCTTGAACAGGATCCGACACCAACGCCGGTTCCTGGCGGTGACACGGATCCGACTCCAACGCCGACGCCACGCGGGAATCCCCAAAACACGCCGACGCCGACACCTACACCGACGCCAACGCCAACGCCGCAGCCCACTGCGACGCCAACACCCGACCCAACACCTGCGGGATGTGCACCTTCGATAACTCCAACTTCACTGTCGGTCAGGAAGAATGGTGGTTCAGCCACGGTGTCGCTCGCGCTGGGCAGCATCGCAGGAACGGTAAGTTCTTCCGCTGCAGGTAATCTGACGATTTCGCCGGCAACCGCGACAATCACGTCGGGTGCCACACATACCTTCACCATCACGTCGAACGACAACACGCGCGGCATATTCACGGTGACGTTCACCACGCCATGCGGAGCTTCAACCGTGACTGTGACGGTGACGAACTGATCGAGGGAGACATTTATGCAAATAGTGAAAATAAAACAGCGCGAATGTCCGAACGATCAATCCAGTCGCGAGTGTCCGGGCTTTACGATTCTTGAAACGTGCATCGCGATGCTGATCATGTTCATTGCGGTCCTCGGGTCAGTGTCAATCTTCGCGTATTCAATTCAGAACAACAGCGGAGCTAATGATCGTGAGTTGGCAATGGCCGTTGCTCAGAAGCAAATGGAGCAACTCCGAAACGTTGCTTTTATTGATGCTAGTTTAGACGAGACCGGTGGGAATCCCGTCACGGCGACGTTGACGCGCGCTGGTCGGTCATACCGAGTGACGAAGAGTATCGTGCATTCAAACGTCGTGAACGGGGCCCCAACGGTCAAGACGATCACGATTCAGGTTAATCCGCTGGGCAGCGCTCTCGGCGCAGTTACGTTGCGCGCAGTTCGAACCACAAATCTAGCGGGACCTAACCGGTAATAAACATGGATCATAACGACGAAAGAGGTTCTATGGATCTCACGGCAAGAAGCAAAGGCGATGCTGGTTTCTCGCTACTTGAATTGCTGATCGCGATGTCGCTCACGATTGTGATGCTGGGCATAGCTGCGACCGCGTTGACCACCGGCTTTCGTATCCGCGAACGCGAAGAATCGGTTACTGACGCCGTTGCCGACGCGCAGCGTGCGCTAAATATCATGTCTCGCGAAATCGCCAATGCCGGGTTCAACCTGAATACAAACGGCATTGTGGCAGGTGACTCCGACTCGACCAGCATCCGCATCCGATCGAACCTCAACAAGTACGACATGAGTGTTGCCGAGACTAACCGGAATAACGTGATGGATCCGGGTGAAGACCTTAAATACTTCATAAACATCGCTAACAACACGGATTACCTGGTCCGACATGACGAGTTTGCTACTGGTAGAAAGACCACGGTGTTGGCTAACCGCATGGATAGTCTTCGCGTTCATTACTACGCACAAAAGGTAACCTACGGCACCGCCGACTGCGACATCACAAGCCCGTCGGCAGGTGAAGTTACTCCGGATCTCGCGCGATATGTTGTTATCGCCCTGTGCGTTCGTATACCAGCGGCTGGCGTTCCTAACACAGCAGGGTATCAACCTGCCTCAAACGTACTGTTGGTGTCTGACGTGACGTTAAGAAACTCAAATCTAATTCACTACTAACTCGCGGCCGAGTGCTCCTGTCTGAGGTGCGATGAAAATGAACCAGAAACTGTTTAGGAAAGAAAACAACCAACGGTCGAATGAACGCGGTGCCGCGTTGATTACCTCGCTGTTGGTTTCAACTCTTCTGTTAATCGTCGGGGGTGCGCTGATCCTGACCACAAACATTGCGCAGGGACTGGCGATCGATTCAACAGCAGAGCTTCAAGCCTATTACGCATCAGAAGCCGGCGTGAACGCCACGCTTAACATACTCCGGGGAAACGTGGCCTCCAATCCCGCTGGCACGAATGCTACGTTTCGCAACGTGGCCGATAATCGCACACTCACTAACTGGGTGACTTACGATGCAACGGTGCACGGAGTCAACGTAGTGGGAGTCAACTCCTCTCCAGAAATGGGATTTACAGTAGATGTCACAGATCCCGATGCCACTCCGTCGCCTAAGCAGCCAACACGGTTGTTGATTCATGCAACAGGATATGGACCAAAAGGCTCGAAGAAACAGATGGAAGTGATGGTGTCGAGATATATCTTCGACTTTAGTCCGAACTCAGTGATCCTGATGGTCGGAGCTGATGATGGAACAACACCTGTATCGTCGTTTGCAATCGGCGAGAGCGAAGCCAAACAATATTCCGGCTATGATCAGGCGGATCCGACCACGTCGCTACCTGTATTTGGTGTAACGAGCGGACTCGATAACACCACGACGACGACGGTGATCAACAACTCGAAGCCAGACACAGTCAGTGGTGTTGACAAGGTCTCGCAGTTCACAAATAACCAACTTCCGTACTTCCTTCAGTCGGCCGACAACGCGCGCGCTTTCCTGAATGTGATGCAGGAAAGAGCTCAAACCACCAATCGTTACTTTACTAGTAGCCCTGCTGAGATGGGCACTGAAAGTGATCCGAAGTTCACTTTTGTCAACGGGAACGCCACCCTGGTTCAGGGTGCTGGTCTGCTGGTAGTTACGGGA
>DATIBJ010000057.1:0-11782 GCA_035457565.1 Pyrinomonadaceae bacterium
AATCGGGTCGCCCAACTGCCCGGCGTAACTTCAGTCGGCGGCCATAGCGGACTGCCACTGCAGGGTCTCGGTAGAAACAGCGAATTCCTGATTAATAACGATAAGAACCAGCCGGGTTATGCGACTTATACGCTCGCTAGCAGTGGTTACTTTTCGGCGATGCGTATCCCTCTGCTGCGTGGTCGCTTCTTCGACAGTTCCGACAGAGTTGACGGTCAGCACGTTGCAGTGATCAGTCAATCACTGGCTCAGCGTTGGCCAAACGGAGCAGATCCAATTGGACAACGAATCTACTTTGGGAATATGGACACCGACAAACATCTGATGGAAATCGTAGGCGTTGTTGGTGACGTGCACAGCTCACTTGAAGCTGCCCCGCAGCCTACGGTGTATGGATACTCGCTACAGCGACCGCAATGGTGGCAAGTTGCTCGGTTAACAATCATTGTCCGTTCGGAAGCTGATCCAAAAGCTCTGATTCCTTCACTTCGCACTACGGTTCAAAATTTAAGGTCTGACGTGCCGATGAGTTTTCTGACCCTTGAAGAGGTTTATTCCTCGGCGTTCGATGCGCGTCGTTTCACGCTCACGTTGTTTGGTGTGTTTGGCGGAGTGGCGCTGCTAATCGCAATTATCGGCCTCTATGGAATGCTGAGTTTTTCTGTGGCTGAAAGAACGCGCGAGATGGGAATTCGCATGGCATTGGGTGCTCAACGAGGACGCGTGCTGAGTCTGGTGATCACACAAGGACTTAGGCTCGCTGTGTTTGGAGTAGTGATTGGACTACTGGGCGCTTGGGGAGTGACGAGAGTGATGAGTGCAATGCTTTTCGGCGTGAGTCCCACTGATGCACCCACACTTGGAGCGGTCGCCGTGACGCTGGGTCTGGTGGCGCTATTGGCGTGTTATGTGCCCGCGCACCGCGCAACGAAAGTCGATCCGTTGGTCGCGTTGAGAGAAGAATGAAGACATTGCCGATTTTTGATTGCCGATTGCCGATTGAACTGATCACTACATTGACTTGATTCAAACGAAAGAGCCGCAAATGTTTACCGAGCATGAAAAACAAATCGGCAATCGGCAATCGGCAATCGGCAATGAAGACGAGGAGTATGAGTCGTGAGTTTACTAGCCCAGGACATTCGCTTTGGATTTCGGATGCTGTTTAAGAATCCGGTTGTCACGCTGGTAGCGATCGTTGCGTTGACACTCGGTATCGGCGCAAACACTGCGATCTTTAGTGTCGTTCATGCGGTGATGCTTGGATCTTTGCCATACAAGAATGCCGATCAAATTGTAGTCGTGTGGGAGAAAAAGCCTGAGAACGATCAGAACACGATAAATATTGGTAACTTCGCTGACTGGAAAAGCCAGAACACCGTGTTTTCCGATATGGCGGCATTCTTCGATTACAGAAGTCAGGCAACGGGCGACGGACCGCCAGAGGAGATCCCGTCGCAGCTGGCAACCCCCAACTTGTTTTCGGTGTTAGGTGTGAATCCAATGATCGGCCGCACATTCACGGCCGAGGAGGCCACGGAAGGTGCGCCGAGCGTAGTTGTGATCAGTTATGGACTTTGGCAGCGGCGCTATGGTGGTGATGAAGGAATCGTCGGTCGAAAGATCACACTCAATAGTAATCCGGTAACAGTTGTAGGAGTTATGCCTCCGGATTTTGGCTGGCACGTTCGCAAAGCGTCGCGTACGCGCAAGCCGGCGGAAATTTGGGCACCGTGGCGCTTTCAACCAAACCTGCTGCTTAGACGTGGTCGATTTGCGATGTCAGTCGCTCGGCTCAAACCCGGAATCACAGTTGAGCAAGCGCAGACCGAAATGAACACCATCGCCGCGCGGCTGACCCAACAATACCCCGACTTCAACACAAACTGGGGTGTCAATGTTGTACCGGTGCGGACCCAGTTCAGCGGAGACCTTCGTAAGCCTCTCATCATTCTTCTTGGAGCGGTTTCATTTGTTCTGCTGATCGCGTGCGCGAATGTAGCGAATCTCTTACTCGCGCGTGCTACCGCGCGAAGAAAAGAGATAGCTGTGCGTATCGGCCTCGGCGCGAGTCGTTGGCGTATCGTACGTCAGTTACTAACGGAAAGTCTTTTGCTGTCCGCTGTCGGCAGTACGTTGGGTTTGTTAGTGGCTGTTTGGGGAACGCGAGCGCTAATTGCAATTGGTCCACCTTCGTTAGCAAACGTTACAGGCGTCGGCGTCAACATTCCTGTCCTTGGCTTCACGCTTGGTGTTGCACTGCTCACTGCGATCCTTTTTGGACTAGTGCCGGCATTTGAAGCCTCGCGTTTCAATTTCAATGAATCGTTGAAAGAAGGTGGAAAGAATATCGGCGGCACCGCAGGCAGCCAGCGTTTTCGAAACGTGTTTGTCGTGACGCAAGTGGCCCTCGCCCTCTTGTTACTGGTCGGCGGAGGGTTGTTACTGAAGAGTTTGAATCGCTTGCAATCAGTCGATCCGGGATTCAATCCAAAAAACGTTTTGACCCTGCGCGTTAGTTTGCCTCCTCAAAAATACGAGGCCGACGAAAAGTGTATCGGCTTCTTTCACAAGCTACTTGAGCAAGTCCGTGCGATACCGGGAGTCGAAGCTGCGGGCGCGATAGATACATTGCCTTTCACGTCGCAGCATTCCGGTACAGGCGTTGAAATCGTAGGAGAACCGAAACGTCCCGTCGGTCAGGAACTGAAAACCGGCGTCGGCGTCACCGATCAAAACTACTTCCAGGCAATGCAGATTCCCCTAAAGCGCGGCCGGCTGTACACAGAGCAGGAAGCAATCGAGGCTCGGCACGTTGTTGTCGTAAACGAGACATTCGCGCGAGTGAATTTTCCGGGCCAGGATCCGTTGGGTAAGCGAGTCATCATTGAAATGAAAGACGAAAACGTGCCTTCTGAAATCATCGGCATTGTCGCCGATAGCAAGCACATGGGCCTCGATAAGACACCGGACGCGATGTCTTACTGGCCGCATGCCGAGCTCGCGTATTCGCAAATGACTTTGGCGATCCGCACGAAGGGCGATGCAGCAAGTTTTGCGCCGGCAGTGAGAGAACTGGTTGCGCGCATGGATCCTGATCAGCCGATCAGTGATGTCGCAACAATGGAGCAACTCTTGGCCGTGTCAGTTTCACGTTCAAAATTCAACGCAACTTTGCTCGTCATCTTCGCGATTGTTGCTCTCGTAATGGCGGCGGTCGGAATTTACGGCGTGATGTCTTACACAGTATCGCAACGTACTCACGAGATTGGAGTGCGCATGGCTCTGGGTGCACAAACAAGCGACGTAATGAAGCTGGTCGTGGTGCGCGGTGTTGTGCTCGGGTTGATTGGAGTTGTCGTTGGAGTGGCGGCGGCGTTTGCGCTCACCCGGCTGCTGACAACGCTCTTGTTTGAGGTGGAAGCGACTGACCCGATCATCTTTGCGACTGTCGCAGCAGGTTCGTTCGTGATCACGTTGTTGGCATGTTCGATTCCTGCGCGCAGAGCGACGAAGGTCGATCCCCTTAAGGCGCTTCGATATGAATGAGGACATTGAAGATTGTTGATTTTAGATTTTTGATTGTCGATTGATCGCTGAATCGATCCCTGAGGAACTCAAGGACGATCGCGGTGAATCGTCAATCGTCAATCATCAATCAACAATTAAATGGCAGGAGGTTACGGTGAGCACATTTTGGCAAGATCTCCGCTACGGCATCCGGATGCTTCTAAAGCAACCCGGCTTTACGATCGTTGCTGTGATCACGCTGGCCCTTGGCGTTGGGGCTAATACTGCGATCTTCAGCGTCACGGACAAATTACTAATCAAGTCGCTGCCGGTACAGCACCCTGAGCAACTCGTTCTTATCACTTCAGTCAGCGTCAATCCTTACTTCGTCAGCAACGCCTTTTCCTACCCCGAATTGAACGACTATCGATCTGACCAGCAGGTTCTTTCCGGCTTGATCGGCTTTCATAGAACTCAATTGCAATGGAACACCGGCGATCGAATCGAAAGAGTTTCGAGCGAAATTGTATCCGGGAACTACTTCGATGTGTTGGGTATCCACGCTGCGCGCGGTCGAATGTTTCTTCCAGAAGAGGATCGAGCACCAGGAACACAACCATTCGTTGTCGTGAGCGAGGCGTTCCGTCAGAGATATCTTGGAGATCAGGACCCAATTGGAAAGAAGCTTACATTGAATGATCAATCGTTAACCGTGATCGGCGTCGCCCCTCGCGATTTCGATGGTATGACTCTGGAGCGGCCGACGGACGTCTGGGTGCCCATCTTGATGCACCCACTACTTACCCAATCCAAGTTTATTGAGAATCGAAAAGACCGCTTCTTACAACTTATTGGCCGAGTCAAAGAAGGTGTCCCCATCGCGCAAGCCGAAACGGAGTTTGATCTCGTCGCCCAACGGATCAAGGAAGCAAACACACCTGCTGGAACCATCACCAAAGGGCTTCCTTTCAGTGAGCAGCATATGAAGTTTGAACCTGGCGGGAAAGGCATCTCGATACTCAGGAAGCGTTTTGCGTCACCCCTCAAGCTGTTGATGGTTGTCGTTGCTCTGGTCTTGCTAATCGCCTGTGCAAATGTCGCAGGGCTTCTGCTCGCGCGCGGCTTGGCACGAAGGAAAGAGATGGCCATCAGACTCTCCCTCGGTGCAAACAGTTGGCGACTGACACGTCAATTGTTAACTGAAAGTCTGTTGCTCGCTGTTGCGGGTGGGGCAGCCGGATTATTGATAGCACCATGGCTGGTGACGCTGATCGTTAAGAGCCAATCCCGACTCGACATCGCGCGCACATTGCTGCGACAAGGCATCGATCGTCGTGTATTAGCATTCACGGTGCTCACAACAGTAATTGCTGGAATTGTGTTTGGAGTTCTTCCCGCCTGGCAGAGCTCCAAAGCGCAGTTAGTTCCAGCGCTGAAAGAGGAAGGTAGGGCTTCCAGTCAACGTCAGCACCGCTTTAACTTTCGCAGTTTGCTTGTAGTGGGCCAACTGGCGATTGCGATAGTTGTCCTCATTGCAGCGGGCCTCTGCATAAGAAGCTTTCGCAATCTGTTGGCTATCGATCCGGGTTACAAAGCCGAGAACTTGCTTGTCGTTCCTTTTGAGTTGGATGACAAGAAATACGATGAAGCTCGTGGCGCAGTCTTTCAACGCCAGGTGTTTGAACGTCTTGCAGCGATGCCTGGAGTTGAAGCCTCAAGCTACGGACTTGTGATGCCGTTCAGCGGTAGCAGATTCATGAGCAGCATCTTCGTCGAAGGCCGACCGCCGGAACCAAACGAGCAGAATGCGTTCGATGCAAGTGTTATTGGCCCGCGCTATTACGAGACGATGGGAATCAAGATGGTCGCTGGGCGTGGGTTCACTGATCAGGACAGTAGGGGAGCGCCCAAAGTGGTTGTCATTAATGAAGCACTTGCCCGAAGACTTTTTCCCGGAGAAGACGCCCTCGGCAAAAAGCTGACGATGAGTACAAACGGGCCGGGCTTGGAAATAATCGGCATCACGCAGGACATCAAACATCACGATCTAACCGAAGCGCCACTTCCTCATTTCGATCTGCCTGCATTGCAGCGCGAGTACGACAGCTACACCAACATCGTGTTGCGTACACAAAACGATCCTGCAGATTTGATCGGTGCGGTTCGGAGTCAACTTCTGTCGATGGATCCGGCGCTGTCGGTGAGCGGCATCACGCCCATGTCGCTGCAAATCAGAAATGCCCTGGCCGCAACTAGTCTGGCTTCAAGTCTCGTTGCTGTGTTTGGCCTACTCGCATTGTTGTTGGCGAGTATCGGACTTTACGGCGTGATGGCTTGGCTCGTTAGCCAGCGCACGAGGGAAGTCGGCATTCGGATGGCTTTGGGCGCACAGCCGCGCGACGTCTTACGGCTGGTGCTTCGTCAAGGACTAATACTGACTGGCGCAGGACTACTCATCGGCCTGGCGGCTGCGCTCGTTGCGACGCGATTGTTCGACACGCAAGTACTTTATGGCGTCAGTCCAAGAGATGCGTTCACATTTGCAGCAGGATCGCTCGTACTCACTGGCGTGTCGCTTCTGGCCTGTTACATACCAGCACGGCGGGCGACGAAAGTCGATCCACTGGTAGCGCTCAGATACGAATGAAGGCCGGTATTAGTTTGGTTTCAATGGTCCCAAACTACGCAACTACAGAGACACGGAGAAGGGAGAGATACACAGAGAAAGGCTTCGCACCCACCCGCTGCCGCGAGGTGGTACTAACTGTTTGTCACGATGTTGAGTGGTGGCGCATACAAACGGTCTAAACGGCAAAGGGCAAACAACAAATGCGTTGCTATCAGATCGGAGATTAGGCCTTTGCTTTTCAATCACTGAGGGACGCGTAATGGAAACACTCATCAACGACCTTCGCCATGGACTTAGGAGCTTGACGAAGCGCAAAGGGTTCACTGCTATTGCTCTAGTTACTCTGGCGCTCGGGATCGGTGCGAACACCGCGATCTTCAGCATCGTTAACGCGGTTCTGTTACGGCCGCTGCCATTCAAGGATCCCGATCAACTCGTTGCTGTCTGGGAAAGACGCGAGAACTCAGGACGAGCAAATCTTCCCGTGTCGGGCCACGAGTTTGCCGCATTCAGAGATCGAACAACCTCCTTCGATGCACTCACACTGGTTCAGCCTGATGCTCTTGCCCTCACCGGTCGCGGCGATGCGACAACCGTTACGGTGACGCACGTGTCCACCGACTACTTCCGTGTACTGGGCGTACCGCCGCTGCTAGGTCGAACTCTTATCAGCGGCGAGGATGACGCTGGTGGAGCGAAGGTCGCTGTCCTGAGCCAGAAACTTTGGAATCAACGTTTCGGCTCTGATCCTAATATTGTTAACCAGAAGATCGTTCTGAACGACGAACCTTATACGGTCGTCGGTGTTATGCCTGCCTTGGAACTGATGGCGGACGTGATTCTCCCGATTGATCTGCGTGGTGAGATTCTCAAAGTAGGCAAACATAGTCATCAAGTGTTGGGTCGACTGAAACCGGGAGTCTCCAAACTACAGGCTGAAGCAGATCTTGCACGTGTAGCGCAACAATTGGAGCAGGAATTCGGTGGCGCCAATCATGGCCACGGAGTGACTGCCGTGCCTCTACATGAAGCAGTGACGGGCGATTCATACCTTGCATTGGTGACTTTGTTTGGCGCGGTCGGCTTTGTTCTCCTCATCGCCTGCGCAAACGTTGCAAACCTCCTCTTAACGCGCGCTACCGTTCGACAAAAAGAGATGGCCATTCGGTCAGCGTTAGGAGCAAGCAGATGGAGACTGGTCCGGCAGTCGCTCACTGAGAGTCTCTTGCTTTCATTGATCGGAGGCGGCCTGGGTCTTTTGGTGGCTGTTTGGGTGATTGAACTTTCATCCAAGATTACAGCCGTGAATCTGCCTCGATTGGACCAGGTGAACGTTGACAGGCGAGTGCTGTTCGCAACGATCGGTTTCTCGCTGATAGCCGGACTTCTCACTGGTGTTGGTCCCGCGTTGCGAAACTCCGAACCACGTTTAATTAAATGGATAAACGAATCTGGACGAACCTCTGGCAGTAAGGGCCGACGCCGCGTAAGCAGCGCGCTCGTAGTTATTGAAGTAGCACTCGCTGTTGTGTTGTTGGTCGGTAGCGGTTTGATGCTGAAGAGTTTTGTCCGACTCATCCGTGTCGATCCCGGATTTGATCCGCACCGGGTGTTAACGCTCGATCTTGCGCTGCCGGGTCTTCGGTACAAAGAGCCGCGCCAGCAGATTGCCTTCTATGAAGATCTCATGACGCGATTGCGCTCCCTTCCTGGAGTGGAATCTGTCGGAGCTTCAACTCAAACTCCGTTGAGTCGTGGTGATAATTGGAGTGGCTTTGCAATTGAGGGACGGCCGGTACCTGAAGGACAGCTGCAGCAGGCGGCCACACGTGCTGTTAGCAACGACTACTTTCAAACATTGCGAATTCCGTTGCGTAAAGGTCGATTCTTCACGAACGCCGATGCACGGATTGCGTTACCGCTGATCCGCTGGTTTCCGCAACAACCATATCCAGAGCACTTCAACGAGTCGCAACCTACCCCTGCTGTAATCATCAACGAAACGATGGCGCGATTGTACTGGCCCAACCAGGATCCGCTGGGCCAGCGGATAAAGATTATTGAGAGTCCATGGATGACAGTGGTTGGGGTCGTTGGTGATGTTCACCATACCAGTCTTGCTGTACCTCCGAATCCAGAGATCTACCTGTCACATTTGCAGGAGCCGCAGGGAGCACTGGCCTTGATGATTAGAAGCAACGGCGATCCGTTGCAACTTGCATCGGCGGCTCGAGAACAAGTTAAGTCTATAGATAAGGATCAGCCGCTTACGATCACAACAATGGACCAGATCTTCGCGGTGTCCGTTGGAGAGCAGAGATTCAATACGCTGCTACTAGGAGCTTTTGCTGGTCTGGCGCTTGTTTTGGCAATGATCGGTGTCTTTGGAGTCATTAATTATTCAGTTGCACAGCGCACACACGAGATTGGGATTCGGATCGCCCTGGGTGCGCAGCGCGGCAACATCTTCACCTTAGTAGTTGGCCAGGGTTTGGTTTTGGCGGTCATCGGAATCGCTCTCGGTTCGATTGCCGCGTTCGGGTTGACTCGACTGATTCGCACTCTATTGTTTGGCGTGAGTCCAACTGACGCGGTGACGTTTGTACTCGTGTGGATTGGCATGACAACCGTCGCGCTTCTGGCCTGTTACGTTCCTGCTCGCCGAGCAACAAAAGTCGATCCCTTGGTAGCGCTCAGATACGAATGATGACGGTCTTAGGTCTTTGGTGCGCGTTTAGATGGAGGGCACAAGCTTTGTCAGCGGCAGTCAATGTAGTGGCAAAAGGTCAGTACCACCTTGCGGTAGCGGGTGGGTGCGAAGCTTTTCTCTGTGTAATCTCTGCGTTCTCCGTGTCTCTGTGGTTGAGTAGTTTGGGACCATTAAAACGACAGGGCCCCGAGGATACATAGAGAAGAGCTTCGCACCCACCCGCTACCGCGAGGTGGTACTGACTCTTTGCCACTAGGTTGAGTGGCAGCGCACACAAGGACCAAAGAACAAGCGACAAAGAACAAAGCACCAAGAACAAAGCACCAAGAACAACGAAAGGAGAACAACATGCTTCAAGATCTACGCTACGGAGTGCGAATGTTGCTCAAGCGGCCGAGCGTGACACTAGTCGCCATAATCTCTCTTGCGCTTGGTATCGGAGCCAACACCGGTATCTTTAGTCTGATTGATGCTTTGATGGTTAAGTCGCTTCCAGTTCGTCAGCCTGACAGGCTCGTGTTGTTTGGCAATGGTCAGGATGCTGGAGTAACGAACGGTTTTCCGAGCGGCAGCACAGACCTATTTTCGTTCCCGTTCTACCGGCAGGTACGACAGCGTTCGCAAGACTTTGAGGATGTAGCCGCGGTGTTAAGTATCCCCTGGACCGTCCACGGCAGAATCAATGTAAATGGCTCAAGTAGCGACATCCAGAAGTTCGTTGTGCAACCGGTGTCCGGCACATATTTTCCGGTGCTGGGAATCAACGCAGTCCACGGTCGCACGCTGACTGACGCCGACGATCAAATTGTCGGCAATCATCCCGTCGCCGTCATTAGTAACGCGACGTGGGAGAGCAGGCTTGGCGGGAGCTTAGACGTTGTTGGTCAGACCATCACGATTGATGAAGTCGTCTACACCATTGTCGGTGTCGCACCAAAAGAGTTCTTTGGCACCACGGTTGGACAAGCGCCCGATGTGTGGATTCCGCTGGCGATGCAAAAGAAGCTCCCACCCGCATATTGGGACGGTCGCGAAGACGACGGGTTTCAATCGATGTATTTGATTGGGAGGTTGAAGGGCGGTGTTACTCCTGAACAAGCGCAAGCTGATGTGAACCTGCTTTTCAAGCAGTGGATGATCTCAGCCGCCAGCAACCCGCCCTCCGCCAGGCAGCAGGAGGGTCTCCAGAATGCTCGCGTGGAGCTCACGAGCGTTCGAAGAGGCTTATCAGATCTCCGCACACAGTTTTCACTCTCGCTGAAAATCCTCATGGCTGTTGTAGGATTGGTATTGCTGATCGCCTGTGCGAACGTTGCAAACATTTTGCTTGCGAACGGAGCTGCTCGTCGGAAAGAGTTTGCGGTGCGCATAGCAGTAGGTGCCCGTCGCGCGCGTCTGATTCGGCAACTACTGACGGAGAGTGTGCTAATCGCGACACTCGGTGGTCTGGCTGGAGTGATCATCGCATGGTGGGGTAGCCGGACGCTCCTGCTGATGGCCTCTGATGGACCAGAAGCTGTCCCTCTCGATGTAACTCCAAACGTTCGTATCCTCGCATTCACTTTTCTTGTTTCGTTAGTCTCCGCGATAGTGTTCGGGACCGCCCCGGCGTTACGCGCAGCGAACGTGGAACCAAACAACTCGCTGAAGGGCGGCAAAACCGGCTCGCTTGGGGTATTCCAGAGTCCAATTGGAAAGTTGCTGGTGATCTCGCAGGTTGCACTCTCACTGGTGCTTCTCGTTGGTGCGGGTCTGTTCGTTCGTACCCTGGCCAATCTGCAAAGTCTTCCCAGCGGATTCAAAGAGGAGAACGTCGTACGCTTTGAAGTTGATCCATCTGCGACCGGGTATAAGGGTGACGATCCGAAATTACCCGCCTTGTTTCATGACATAGAAGAAAACGTGAAGCGAGTTCCTGGCGTTGATGCAGCCGCCTTTTCTTTTTTCGTCTTCCATCAAGGTCAGTGGAGCAGCCTGGCTAAGGTGAGCGAGGATCTCCCCGAGCAGCAGAGAAGGATTAGAAACAATGTTGTCGGTATCGATTACTTCCGTGTTATGGGCATCCCACTTGTGTCCGGCAGAAACTTTACTGCTGCCGATACCGCGAATAGTCAGAAGGTCGCCATCATCTCCGAGTTGATGGCCCAGCGCGTTTTCCCGAATAAGTCTCCCCTGGGACAGCGCTTCAGTATTGGCGGTCCGAAAGACGAGAACATGGAAGTTGTTGGCGTCGTGAAGGATGCCAAGTATGGAACGCTGACCGAGGAAACACGTCCGATGGCCTATTATCCGTACGACCAGCGGCCCCAGCATCTCGGTAACTTAGTAGTGCGTACTCACGGCCAACCCGATCAGATTATTCCCAGCGTTCGTCAGGCGATTAGACAAGTCAATTCCAACGTTCCGATCGACGATGTGGTTACTTTGTCAGACCACATAGGTCGCTCCTTGGTGCAACAAAAGTTGATCGCTCGCTTGGCTTCGTTCTTTGGACTGCTGGCCTTGTTGCTCGCGTGTATTGGCCTTTATGGGCTCATGTCATACGCGGTGGCGCGCAGAACAAATGAAATTGGTATTCGGATGGCTCTAGGCGCACGGACCGCAAACGTAATGTGGCTCATCCTCCGCGAGTCAATGACTCTGGTAGTGATCGGCATTGCTTTCGGCCTGGTCACTTCATTACTAACGACAAAAACCGCGAAGACTCTGCTCTTCGGGTTGAAACCAAATGATCCTTTGACGATCGCTCTCGCTTCATTGCTGTTACTGGCAGTGGCGGTGTTCGCCGGTTACCTACCAGCGCGCCGAGCAGCGCGAGTCGATCCGATGACTGCGTTGCGGGAGGAATGAACCTGAATTTCGGATTTCGGGATTTCGGAATTCGGATTTTTTGAATTCTGGAATCTTAAGCGATGGTTCAAGCACCAGAAACA
>DATIBJ010000058.1:0-4152 GCA_035457565.1 Pyrinomonadaceae bacterium
AGTCGGGCTACTGCACCTCTGAAACTCCACTGCTGTGCTAACATTCGACGCACTGCAAATCATGTCACTTCCAGCACATGCAACCACGGAGGGAACCACTCGCTATCGTAAACGTTTCGCGGAGACGGCTGCGCCCGATCACTTCCGAACCCAGCAAGATCTAACCTTGTCGTCGATTGGTATCGGCACTTATCTCGGAAATGCAAACTCCGCAACTGATCAAAACTACTCGGATGCGATTGTGCGTGCTGTTCAACTCGGGTGCAACGTTATCGACTCGGCGGCCAACTATCGCTTTCAACGAAGCGAACGTGCAATTGGAGCAGCACTACAAAGGTTAACAACCGATCTCGGATTCCCGCGCGAAGAGATCGTCATTTGCACCAAGGGTGGATACCTCCCATTCGACGGTGCGCCTCCACGTAACATCCGGTCTTACGTTGAGGAAACATTTGTGAAGTCGGGAATAGCAACGTTTGACGACTTCGTTGGCGGCAGTCATTGCATGACGCCGCGTTATCTGCAGAACCAGTTGGACCAGTCGCTTGCAAACATGGGCCTTAAGTCGATCGATATTTACTACATTCACAATCCGGAAGCTCAAGTCGGTGCTGTATCCGAAACAGAGTTTTATCAGCGGCTGGGTGCAACCTTTGAGTTGCTGGAAGAGAATTACCGACAGGGCAAGGTACAGCATTACGGAGTAGCATCGTGGAACGGGTTTCGAGTTACTGCGGACTCTAAGGGCTACCACTCACTCCAGGAGATGGTTGAGTTGGCTCGACAAATCGGCGGCAATTCACATCACTTTCGCTTTATTCAATTACCGTTCAATCTGGCAATGCCCGAGGCGCTCACACTGCAGAACCAGGTTGTCGAGGATCGGCAGTTATCGCTCCTGGACGCTGCCGCATCTTTGGGATTGACTGTCGTGGCGAGCGCTTCGATCTTTCAGGGACGGTTGACTAACAATCTCCCTGACGAGCTTCGACACGCGCTTGGGGATCTTCCCACCAACGCTCAGATGGCGCTACAGTTCGTTCGCTCAACGCCGAAAATAACGACCGCGCTTGTCGGAATGAGTCATATGGAGCATGTCGAAGAGAACCTCACCCTGACAGAAGTATCGCCAATTGAGGAATCGAAGTACGCAAGCTTATTCTCATGAGTAGTCGTCGATTCAATTCGTTCTCCGAGTTTTGGCCGTTCTATGTCAGTGAACATAGCAGGCACGGAACCCGCGTGATGCATTTGATCGGCACAACGATTGGCGTTGGCGTCATGATCTATTTCATCGTCGTCGGACCCTGGTGGCTGTTTCCTTTGGGATTGGTACCGGGCTATGGCGCCGCATGGATCGCCCACTTTCTGATCGAGAAGAACAGGCCCGCAACCTTTGAATATCCGCTCTGGTCGTTTATGGGCGACTATAAGATGATAGCGCTAATGCTAACCGGCAAGATGCAGGATGAATTGCTTACTGCAAAACGTCGTCAGGGAATCGCCAGCAAGGATCGCGGTCACAAGTAGAGTCGCTGCAATGCGTGGAAACATTCCAATCCCTGAGATTCCGTACGACGAAGATGTTTGGTTGATGCTGCTGATTACTTCAGCTCGCCAACGTCGGACCCAACAGGGGAAGTCGTTTACTGATGCCACAGCCCGAAACCACACGGGCTCCATTGCTATCAAGATCTGGGACGAAGTCTTAACGACCCAGGGTGAGATAAAGCCCGGCCTCTGGGGCATCACCGGGCGACTTGAGTCACATCAAGATCGACCGCAGTTTATTGCTGCCGAATACCGTCCAGTTACAATCGATCAATACCGCGAACAACTAAAAAGAGAGCCGGTGACACCTCGAGCTTTCACGTTTGACATCGAAACCCTGACCCTAACGGATTTTCGCGAACGCGTGGGACCACAGCTTGAACGACAGTTGCGGCTGGGTAGTATGCGTTGGGAACAACAGCAACGTTACCTCGAAGATATTGCCGCGGAGGAAGAACGTTGCTACCAACTCGGTTCGCTGAGTGCGACGTCTGGCCGAATCCTTTCGATTGCCGTCCATGTGGGTCCGATCCCCGGCCTGGAGTTCGATGGACTCGATCAGCCACCCAGTGAGCACGTCTTTGGGATTGACCCGGATGGTAATGACTGTGGGGAGAAAGAAGCGCTCGTCGAATTTATTAAACTGATGAAGAGCTTTGACCCGGAAATCGACGAGCTTGCCGGCCACAATATCATCGCGTTTGACCTGCCCTTTATCTTCCAACGTTGTCTGGTTCACTGCATCCCGGCGCGTCCTTTTGTGAATCTGGCTGACTACAACGCACGCGGGGTGTTCGACACGATGCGGCACTGGTGGCTGGGCGACCGACGCGGACGCGTCAGCCTCGACGACATTGCGTGGGCACTTGGAATTGAATCGAGCAAAACATCCGAGGTTGAGGGAAGTAAGGTGTTTGAGCTCTATCAACAGGGAAAGCTGGCGCAAATTCGCGAATACAATCTGAACGATGTCCGAGTAACGCGAAAGATTTATGAGCGCATGGTCAGTTGCTTCGGACGGTGAGATGAACTGGAAGCTGTGACAGCCCTTTTGGGGCATCCCCGGCACAACATTTCATTCACGCAACAAGGTCTGATACACTAATAATTCAAATGAATCGAGTCGGAAATAAACGATAATCCATGGCTTCGACCTTACTTCTAATCCTCGCCGGCATCGTCATCGGCGCCACCATCACCTGGCTCATTAGTCACACAAAACTGAAGTACGAATATGAACGTGGACGCACCGAGAGCGAAACTGAACGCGCCACACTAACCGAGCGGCTCGCCGGCAAAGATCTGCAACTGGAAGAACTCCGCGATTCGTTGAGTCAGGAAGCTGCGGCGAACAACCAGTTGAGGACCGAACAGGCGCGCGCGCAAGCAAAACTCTCGGCAGTCCAAACACGACTCGAAGAAGAACGAAAGACAAATCAGGAGAAACTCGATCTGCTGGACGATGCCCAACGCAAACTGGCTGACGCGTTCAAGGCTCTTTCAGCAGACGCACTCAGAAGCAATAACCAGCAGTTTCTTGACCTTGCCAACGCTACACTGCAGAAATTTCAGGAAACCGCCAAGGGCGACCTAGAACAGCGTCAACAGGCGATCCATCAAGTAATCAAACCACTAAAGGAGTCGCTCGAAAAGGTCGACGGAAAGATTGGTGAACTCGAAAAGACACGGGCTGGTGCGTATTCCGAACTGCGTGAACAGGTGAAGTCGCTCGCGACGTCCCAATCACAACTCCAGGCTGAAACAGGAAATCTGGTGAAGGCGCTCCGCGCTCCTCACGTCCGCGGGCGGTGGGGCGAGATTCAACTTCGCCGGGTCGTCGAACTTGCGGGCATGTTGCAGTATTGCGACTTTGTTGAGCAGGAAACTGTCCCCACTGAGGATGGTCGAATTCGTCCTGACCTGATTGTGCGGTTGCCGGGTAATCGAACCATTGTTGTCGATTCAAAAGTTCCTTTCGAAGCATTCTATGAATCCATCTCAACGTGCGATGATGTCGTTCGGTCCAACTGTTTAAAAGAGCACGCTCGACTGGTCCGGACCCACATTTCTGCGTTGAGCCGAAAGTCGTACTGGGAAAGCGTGCAGCCAACTCCCGAGTTCGTTCTGCTCTTCTTGCCAGGCGAAACCTTCTACAGTGCGGCACTGGAACATGATCCGAAGTTGATTGAGGATGGCGTCGGACAGAGCGTGATCATTGCTACTCCTACTACCCTGATCGCTCTGCTCAAGGCGGTGTCCTATGGTTGGCGTCAGGAACAGATGGCAACAAATGCGCAGGAGGTCAGTAATCTCGCGAAGACTCTATACAACCGCCTGCGCGTGTTCACGAACCACTTCGACGAGATCGGACGAGGCCTCGACAAAGCGCTCGACTCTTACAATCGCGGCGTCCGGTCATTGGAAGCTCGGGTCTTGGTTACTGCCAGAAAGTTCAAAGAACTAGGCGCCATCGCGGGTGAGGAAATCGACATATTGGACCCGCTGGACAAGACTGCGCGATCGCTGGCGCTGGACGAAGGTGGTTTGTTTCCGGACCTGGTTGCCGGGGAGCCTGAGGACTCCGGCGACGAGTCACTTCCG
>DATIBJ010000059.1:0-7178 GCA_035457565.1 Pyrinomonadaceae bacterium
AAAATGAATCTGCGGTGAGCTTAATGGTTCAAGAACTACGAGCCACGGACAACGGACAACGGACAACGGACAACGGGCTGTCTGTTTTTCTTCTATTTCGTCACTGCTGCAAGATCGCTGATTCTTTGGCGGAACGCACGCGCAAGGTCATCAACGTCACTCGGTGAATAATTCGCCGCTCGGAACGCGTCTTTAATCTGTTCATCACTCAACCGGCCAAGTAAATTGCTCAACCAACGAGCGTCAGCCACGGTAATGTTCTCGAAAACCTGCTTCATCTTGCCGCCGTAATTGAAATCAATAACATTCCCGTTGACCTTATCTATGAACTTGGCTTTTACGTAGTCTTCGGGTTTGTTTCGGCTACGAGAGATGATGCCGCCTGTCTTCCCGAACGATCCTCCCAAATCGCTAATGATGTAGCGTAGATCACCTGTCGTGGTTCCACGTGTGGCGAGAATCTCGTTGTTGTCGTCTTTAATATCCCAGTTATTAATCATCACCATTAGGATCTTCAGACCCTGAAACTCCGGTGTGCCTTTGAACGGATTGTCTTCCCACATCCAATTACCAGAGCGATCGACGGTCTTTGGTCGCGCTTCAAGACGGACGTTATCAAATGTCCCTTTTCCGACGATCGTTAGGCGAGGGATTAGATAGGCGATTTCAGTCTCGTAACCCAAAGCCCATAACAACCTGTTCGCGGATGTGTCCGGTTGAGCTTCTTTGCCGATCTTCGCGATCCATTGGTTCCCGGCGGCGTCGCTAACACGGTATTTGGTTGACCAGCCACCAGTTTTCTCTTCGATGAATGTGATTTTACTGATGTCTGGTTTCATTTGTTCGCCACCTGCTCCGAGCAAGAGGTTTCGCGATGACAGGTCGACTGGATCTCGCCACATCACCGGTGTGCCCTGCGGAACCTTCGGCTTTTTCTTCTTGTCTTCCTGTGCTGTTGCGGTAGCAGAAACAACGAATAACAGCAGTACCGAGCAGTAAACCAAAGCTGTGGATTTTAGACGCAACATATGGCTCCTTCTTGTTCCGTAGACCTATTACAAAGGGGTTTGGTTTGTTGAGTTCCCAAATAGTAAACGCGAAAAAGTCCAACGTCTAGGGTCAAGACGTTGGACTTTCTGACATATTCGAATACTTAATTTTAGATCACGGATTCGGCGGTGTTGCTCCTTGCGGGCAGACCCACAACTCCACGAACATCTCGTCTTTTGCGGCACCAACCAGCGTTACGATTCGCCGTGCATCGATGCCGCGCGAGTTGGAGAGATACTCAACAATTCGGGCAGTGCGACGCTGCGCCTCTCCCTGTTTCGCTGAACGGCCTGGGGACACGATGACATATGCCGTCGCGGTCGGGTCGTTTTGCAATGCGATTCCAAAATTATCCAAACGCGCCTTTTCATCATTGCGAGAAATGTCGGGGAACTCGTCGAATTTCCGACATGTCGCCTGGGGAATCGGAATCTGCACAGGGCAGCTATCAGAACAATCCATTGGATAACCGCCCATTGAAAGTGACGCTTTAACGGATTGTCCCGCGAGACCAGTTATATCCACTTTAATGGTTGGTGTACCCTGGCCTTCAATAATCCTTCCTGCAGAGACGCTCCAGTTGTAGATCGGAGTCCCCACATTCGTTCCGCCAGTAACATTCGATGTGAACGTCAAAGGCTGATCCAGGACAACATTTTGCGGGCAAATGATCTGAACACTGGGACACACAGGTTTTGGTGGCGGACACGGATTGATCAAGACATTAGTGGAGGAGAATGCTTCACACTCGCTGCCGGGATTGTCGGTTTCGATTTGAAGGGACGCTTTATAGTAACCGGGCGCGACTCCTGTTAAATCCCAAACCACCGATGGCCCTTCGCCAACGATTCGGCCCGCACCTGTCGACCAGCGATAATTAATCGGCAAATTTCCCGGTGAACTCGCTCGTGCGTTCAATTTAACGCGGGGACCTTCGCCTTCTGTGCAAGCGGTGATTACTGACGTGTCTGAGGTCAGGCTAAGACTCAGCGGGGAATTGACGAACACTTCGCGATCGCTATTGCGACGCTGTTGGGCTGATGCCTCACCGGGTACTACAACAAAGGCTGCCAGGGCAATTGGCAGCAAAAATCCAAGTGGGCGAAGTTGACTTCTAAACATTTGCATTCCTCGCTGCGGCAGCGTCTCGCCGCTGTTCGATGGCCGGACGATTGGTTTGGAAAACAGTTTATAGATAGAAAGACGGAATGAGCAAGGCTTTCCACAAGTCATTGCCGATTGTCGATTGCCGATTAGTCTTGTTGTTGTGTTGAGTGATTCCCTTTAAGTTAACTCGCCTGTTTCTTGGCCGCTTTCAATCGGCAATCGGCAATCGGCAATCAGTAATTGGCTCGGTTTGACTCCGTTCAGTCGTTGGCGTTAGATAGGGCACTTCAAGGAACCTCGGGAGAACCGAAGTCGCAACGGTGATAAGACTAGTAATAGCTATTTGCGGTGTTTTGCTGCTGTTTTCCGGCTGCAAGCGCGGAGCACAAACAACCACTGGTCCGAGTACAACCAGCGCCCCTTCGAGTTCGGCGTCGAGCGCTGGGGAGGCACGCGCTCTACTTGAAAAAGGCAAACAACTCTACCGGGAGGACCAGGACGAAGCTGCTGCCGAAGCCTTCAAACAGGCTATTAATCTCGATTCTGATCTGGCAGAGGCACACTTCCGTCTGGGTTTGAGTTACGAGGCGTTGAATAAGGCCGAAGAGGCAGAAGCTGAATACAAGAAGGCCGTTGAGACTTACAAGAAATATCTAGAAGCGAATGCTGATGATCCTGAAGCCCATTACAACTTGGGCCAGACCTATGCGAATCTGCATCAATACAGCGATGCTGTCAGGGAGTATCGTCAGGCCATCAGGCAAAAAGACAACGATTCAGACATTTACTACGACCTCGGACTCGCGCTGATGCGCTTGGCCCAGTACAGCGAAGCTGCGATGGCTTTTTCGAAATCGCTTGAAATAGATCCTAACAACTACCGGGCGGAAGATGCGTTAGCCGAAGCGCAAGAAGGCGCCAAAAGAATCAGAGTTGGCAAGAAACACCAGGAAGATTTGCTGAAGAAAGAGCAGGAAAAGGAATTAAAGAAGGCTGGGTCGGGATTGCCTGATGCTGGAGCAGCGAAACCCAGTCCGACAAAAAGACCCTAGTCTTAGAGTTAAGCAGAGAACCACCATGGCTACATACACACCACCACCATACTTTCCGCAAGGATCACTCGCTCCGCCTGATAAGAATCGCTATAGAAGATTCAAGTTAATAGTTGCACTGTTGATTATTGGGTTAGTCATGATGCTTGGGGGAATTGGTTACGGAGTTTGGAAGCTCGTCTCTTGGTTGTGAGGCTGAGGCCCCTTAAGCGAATCTAACAAACTCAGCCATCACGACTTGACAGCTCCGCGTGCACCTTTTATAGTCTCCCGTTTCGGACTAACGGTCTGAAGGTAACAAAGGCAACGTCCAGTAGGTTCTGTTGGTGTGGAGGCGTTGCTCGGCCAGGACGACTTGGCCATTGAGAACAAGTATTGTGGCGTAAACGCACGCGTCGCGACTGTCATGGTTGCTCCAGCGCGTGCCCGCTTGTGAGATTCTTCTCGCCTGTAATTGCGACGCTACAGAAAAGTTTCGGCTTAAGGGAAGCCAGTATCCGCACCCGCCAAACGCAGCGAAGTCAGAACGTCCCTAAATTAAGAGAACAGGGCAGCAGCCTGCGCTGACTGCCGGACAAAGTAGAACCTTTAGTTCTACGTGGGGTTAAACCCCTGGTTCCGGAAAGAGGCAGGTAGGCGCCCTTTTGCGCGTCAAATCAAGCGACGCATTTTAAGTTCGTAAAGAGGAAAACAAGTGCCGACTATCAATCAGCTTGTTCGCAAAGGTCGCCAGCAGGTCAAGTACAAGACGGCCAGCCCTGCGCTTCAGAGTTCGCCTCAGAAACGAGGCGTCTGCACGCGCGTCTACACGCAAACGCCGAAGAAACCAAACTCAGCGCTGCGAAAGGTCGCCCGCGTGCGACTGACCAATGGCATCGAGGTAACGACCTACATCCCGGGCGTCGGTCACAACCTGCAGGAGCACTCAATCGTGTTAATCCGCGGCGGCCGCGTCAAAGATCTTCCCGGCGTGCGCTATCACGTAATTCGCGGAACGCTGGATTCAGTCGGCGTGGCTGATCGAAAGCAAGGACGTTCGAAGTACGGTGCAAAACGGCCGAAGTCGAGCGCGAAATAGTCTGACAGGAACCTAATTGATATGCCGAGACGACGAGTAGCAGAACGACGAGAAGTACTTCCTGATCCTGTTTATGGCAGTCCCTTGGTGACTAAGTTCATCAACGGCGTTATGTGGAAAGGCAAGAAGTCGTTGGCCGAAGGGATCTTTTACGACGCCATGCGCCAGATCGGCGACAAGACTGGCGAAGAACCGTTGAAGGTTTTCAAACGAGCAATCGATAACGTGAAGCCTACGGTGGAAGTGAAATCACGTCGCGTTGGCGGCTCAACTTACCAGGTTCCCGTGGAAGTCCATCAGGAAAGACGCGGTGCCCTGGCAATTCGCTGGATCGTTTCGTATGCGCGCGATCGGGGCGAAAAGACGATGACAGATCGTTTGGCAGCGGAAATTCTCGACGCTGCGAACAATCGCGGAAACGCTGTGAAGAAGAAAGACGACACGCATCGCATGGCTGATGCGAACAAGGCATTCGCGCATTACAAATGGTGATTTTGTCCGTTGTCCGTGGTCAGTGGTCCGTTGCGACGCTGACCACGGACTACTGACCACGGACAACGGACGACTAGGCAATGGCTAAGCAAGATCTAAATCTGACGCGGAATATCGGCATCATGGCCCACATCGATGCCGGCAAGACCACCACTACGGAACGGGTCCTCTACTACACCGGAATCACGCATAAGATCGGTGAAGTACACGAGGGCACGGCGACCATGGACTGGATGGAACAGGAGCAGGAGCGCGGTATTACGATCACCAGCGCTGCGACCACTTGTTTCTGGGAGCGTAACGGCGTCGATCATCGCATCAACATTATTGACACTCCCGGCCACGTCGATTTCACGATGGAAGTGGAGCGCTCGCTGCGCGTTCTCGACGGTGCAGTCGCTGTGTTCGACGGAGTTGCCGGTGTTGAGCCGCAGTCGGAAACCGTTTGGCGTCAAGCTGATAAGTATGGGGTTCCGCGTATTTGTTTCATCAACAAACTCGATCGAGCAGGTGCTTCGTTTGACCGTTCCTTTGAGTCGATCATCAGCCGCCTCGGTGCGAATCCCGTAGCTCTTCAAATTCCAATTGGCCTGGAAGATCAGTTCAAGGGCATCGTCGACATCATTGCGATGAAGGGCCTGATCTGGAACGACGAGAGTAAGGGCGCGGAATACGAAACTGTTGATATTCCTGAGAACTTGAAGGATGCGGCCGCTGCTGCGCGCGAGAAGCTGATTGAGGCCGTAGCAAGCGTCGATGACGACTTGATGCACAAGTACATAGAGGGCGAAGAGATTTCTGAAGATGAGATTCGCAAAGGGCTGCGCAAAGGAACCATTGATCTGAAGCTCGTTCCGGTTGTAACCGGATCCGCCTTTAAGAACAAGGGAGTCCAAACATTGCTCGATGCGGTTGTTGACTACCTCCCCTCTCCTCTTGATATTCCACCAGTTGAGGGCAAGAACCCGAAGAACGGAGACGTTGAAGCGCGTCCGGCTGATGCGGCTGCTCCGTTTGCAGGTCTTGTCTTTAAGATCATGGCTGACAAGCACCTCGGCCAGCTGTCGTTTGTCCGCATTTATAGCGGCACAATTAAGGCCGGGTCGTATGCCTACAATCCAATTAAGGATACGAAAGAACGCGTAGGCCGCTTGATGCGAATGCACGCGAATAAGCGTGAAGACATCGAGACCGCTAGCGCAGGCGAAATCATTGCAATCGGCGGCATGAAGCAGGTCACCACTGGTGACACAATCTGTGATGACAACAAGCCCATTGTGCTCGAGGCGATGGAGTTTCCAGCGCCCGTTATCCGCGTCGCTGTCGAACCAAAGACGCGACAGGATCAGGACAAGCTCGGTGTTGCGTTGAATCGATTGGCGCAAGAAGACCCGTCGTTCAATGTTTCCACGGACCAGGAAACCGGTCAGACGATTATCGCCGGCATGGGTGAATTGCACCTTGAGATCATCGTCGATCGCATGAAGCGTGAGTTTGGTGTTGAGGCGAACGTCGGTAAACCGCAGGTGGCTTATCGAGAAACCATCACGCAGCCGGCTGACGGAAAAGAAATCTATAAGAAACAAACTGGCGGTCGGGGCCAATTCGGACACGTTGAAATCAAAGTGGAGCCGGCGCCTGGTGAAGGCTTCGTATTCGTCAATGAGATTACCGGCGGCGCAATTCCTAAGGAATATATCAAGCCGGTTGAGCAGGGCATTCGCGATGCAATGGAGCGCGGGTTCTTAGCCGGTTACGAAATGGTCGACATCAAAGTCCGCCTCGTTTTTGGTAACTACCATGAGGTCGACTCGGATGAAAGGTCATTCCACATCGCTGGCTCACTCGCATTCCAGGATGCAGTTAGAAAAGCCGGTCCCGTTTTGCTCGAGCCGATTATGCGCGTCGAAGTTGTGACGCCTAACGACTACACGGGAGCCGTGAATGGCGATTTGAATTCCCGCCGCGGACGCATTGAAAGCATGGAGCCTCGCGTCGGCGGTGCACAGGTGATTACCGCCTTCGTTCCATTGTCGGAGATGTTCGGTTATACGACCGACCTACGCTCCGCCACACAAGGTCGTGCGACTTCCACCATGCACTTCGAGCGCTACGAGCAGGCGCCGAAGAACATTGCGGAGGAAGTCATTGCGAAAGTTCAGGGAGTAGCGAAGTAACGACGGCACAGGCTTTCGAGTCTGTGCAATTTTTTTGACACTAACTCAGCCACCCTCTGTGAATATCGGTGGTGCACGGGGATAAACGAAGATGTCGAAGGAAAAATTTGACCGTTCGAAACCGCACGTGAACATCGGGACGATCGGGCACGTGGATCACGGGAAGACGACTTTGACGGCAGCCATCACGAAAGTGTTGGGGAAGAACAATCCGAAGGTGCA
>DATIBJ010000060.1:0-20105 GCA_035457565.1 Pyrinomonadaceae bacterium
GAAAAAGAATGGGGCGCCCGCGGAGGGACGCCCCTACTAGTTTGCGCCACCGCACCAATTAATGAATCGAACTGTCAATACTCAGCAAATGCCTCATCCGGATAGCAGTAAAGCCAGCGCTCGCCCGGTTGGGCAGAAGCAATAACTGGGTGACCACTCGCGACTGCGTGTTTCGTCGCATGGCGGTTTGGAGAACTATCGCAACAACGCGTAGCGCCGCAGGTCTGACACGTCCGAAGATGCACCCACCCGCTACCAATCTTCACGCACTCGTCGCACTCCTGCTTCAATGCAGTCTTTACGTTGGTTATGGCGTCGATATGAGCGCAGACTTCGTCACTCATAAAGCTAAGGCTTCGTTACCTTCAACTCGGTGACAAATACTTCTGTGTTATGCGCAAAGCGGACGCCATACACGCCGTCGGTCGACTTGAGTTTGCCTGAAGTCACTAATGCCGTTTTATCGTAGCTGCCCACCACCTGGTTATTGATCGAACACTCCACCTTGTCGCCTTTTACCGACAAGGCAATCTCCTGCGTTACGGGCTCGCCGACGCCTGCGGCTTTGTTAACTGCCGGATGGGCTGTCGGTCGCGCGCCATTCACTTGAAAAGGTGCTGGACCAAAACCCCGCACGATGAAGTTGCCATTACCGTACGCCGCGCAATACAAGTAGCTCTGCTGTTCGGTTCCGAGATCGTTGCCGGCAATCATGATTCCATAAGGATGTGGATGATTGTTCAGGCTCATGTACTTTGGTTCTTTGAAGGTGGCCTTCACTGTGTAATCACCCGATGCGGTGTTTTTCGGATTCCAGTACGTCACTGCCGGGCCAGTAACGACATGGAATGCGTCACCTTCTTTCGAGAACTTCGCGCTGTTGAGTGTCAAACCGGCGGCCGTTTCTTTCGCATCGATCTGGCCAGTCCAACCTGAAACTGCTATGCCTCCGCCGGCTACACTTTTAGAAGTTTCGTTTTGAGCCGTCTGTGTGGCCTGCGAGAAGTTGGAGACGGGAATCAGTGTGGCGGCGAGAAGAGCAAGGGCGAAGAAATAAGCGTGTCGCATATTCTATGATCCTCCTTCGGTGCGTATCGTGACTTGATCTGGTGTGGCTTCAAACCTGCTGACCACCGTGTATACCACTCCTTCGTGCTTCGGGTGAAGTTCACAAAGAGTCAACCGCGAAAACTGCGGCCAGGGCGGCACTTCATTCGGATGTCCATTAAACCACTGAGCACGACCGTGTGGTCAATACTTCTTAAGTTCCACCAGCACAAGACGGATGGTAGTGTCACCGATGTTCTCGGCCCAATGTGTTAGCGGATCGCGATAGACCACGTCACCTGTGCGAAACTCTCCTTCACTAACAGTTCCATCAACCGCGTGGTTACGGACTTTGCCGCCTGCGATGACATAAATGACGTAAGGTGGATGTGAATGAGTCTTTTCTTTATCACCTGGCTTGAGAACCGCTTCAAGAACACGAACTCGATCGTTCTCTAACTTTCGGCTAATAGTGTTTGAGTTTACCGTCAGCGGGTCTTGGTCGCGCATTGCACCAGCGTCGCTGCGAACAAAACCTGTTGTGAGCACTACAAATAGCAGAATGCAGATTCGCTTCATCTTAATGCTCCTTTGGTTGAACCGAAACGATCATTAAGAACTCAATAGCGTTTCGTTGAGACCCACATCATCCCTTCACGTGCGACGTCAGCCGGTATTTCATGATCGCCATCAAACTCACGGAAGGTAACGTCGTAGCCTCTAGATTTTAAGCCCTGAGCGATCCGACGCCCACAACTGTTGATCGGGAGAATGTGGTCTTGTGTTCCATGCGAGATGAAGAAGCGTGGTTTTGTGCTGGCGAGAAGATCCGCCTGGGTTGCTGCCTCCTCTGGCACGAAACCTGGTGAGAATGCCGCGACCATGGTGAATAAATCGGTATTGAGCAAACCTAGTCCTATCGCGTACGAAGCACCATCAGAAAAGCCACCGACGCAAATGCGCGCGGGATCTATGGCGGCGATTTGAAACACCCGTTCCAGCGCGAGATTCAAGAAGTCGACATCCGGTCCGAAGCTTCCGCCGACTGCATCCCAGGTTGTACCGCGCGAGTTTGGAGCAAGAATAGCCACGCCGGCTTCCTCGTGCGTCGAGCCGAGATACCAAAACATATCATCGGCATTCTGTGTTGCGCCGTGCAGCATCACCAATAATGGAACTGGAGTTTGGACCTTAGGTAAGTGAAGAATTGCGTCACGATCGCCCGGCGCAATTCCGAGATTGATGTGGCCCGTCGCTGTTGTCTTAACGCCTTCGCGGGGACGCGCAGTAATCCTACCACCATTTGCGAGTACAGAGCCGCCGCTGAGTCTGCACGCGCCGAGGTTGCCGATAGCGGCGGAGGCCATTAGTGCACAGAACTGACGCCTACCGAACGGCATCGTCGAGATGTCTTTTGTAAACTGCGCACTCAATGGTGGGTTCACTCAACGTTCATAAAGTGGAGCACCAGTTGTAAGTTCAACGTACAAAACATAACCGCTCAAGGTTCATAGAAACAACTCAAGTTGCGATAGATGCAGTAGGGAAGGGCGGCTCTCCGCCCGTTCAAGGCCCCATAGATTCAACGGTTGGATCCATCGGCTCTTGAGCGGGGGCAAGCCGCCCTTACGGACTGCATTTATATGAGCTTGAGTTATTTCATTTGGTGCTTGAGCGCTGATGATTCCCACGTCGCACTCTGCGATAGAGCCTGAGTTGAACCTCTGTACCTCGCGCTCAGATTACTTCGCGTTTTGGTCTCGATAGATTGGTTCAAATGCTCGCGTGGTGTGCTCAGTCACGCTGGGGATTGGTTCCGGAAGTGCGCGCGCGTGTGCAGCGTCGAGTTCATTCGTCTCGTGTTGCTTTGCCCGGAGTTTATCGGTTGTCTCGCTCGTCCCTCGATTACGACGTAGCAACAAACGGATGAAGACACCCTCAAGACACAGCATTAGCAAAAAGGGAAGTGCGATGAAAACGAGAATCGTCTGAACGTTTAAGCCGAGGATCACTTTCATCACTCCCATTAGCATCGTGATGACAGCGATGCCGAAGATAAACGTCGCGACCATCGAGGTGACCAACAAGTCAGGCTTCACTCCTGACGCCTTGTCGATGCTTTCGTTTGTATTCAACTTCGCGCCACAGTGGTTACAGTAGCTCAGACCCTTCACCACTGCTCCGCCGCAAGATGAACAGTACATCTATCTCACCTCCGAGAATCTAACGATCCTTGATGTCGTAGGCCCATAGGGTTCCAAGATCGCGGATGTAAAGTCGCCCATTCGCGATTACCGGATGCGCATACGCTTGCTCTGGGTATTCTCCCGATTGTTTGTGTCTTGGCTGTTCAGACGGCGTGAATCGCGCCTTCTCGCGGTAAGCATCCGGTGTCGCCTCTATTAACGCGATGTCGCCATTTAGTCCGTGAAGATATAACAACCCATCAGCGTAAATCATAGACACGCGGCCGATGCTTTCAGCCTTCCACTTTACTTTCCCTGTCACGAATTCAACCGCAACCAGGCTGCCGCCAGCGATGTCGGTGCCGTAGAGATGGTCACCAACGAGCACTGCGCCGCCGAGACCATTCGGAAGGCCACGCTCGAAGTAAACCTGCTCTGCGACAACCCCTGCACCGTCAGCTTTCAAGCGGACAAGCGCGCCACCAATCCCAAGGGCTCCGCCATAAACATATTCGTTATGAGCGACCGGTGTGAAGTATTGCGCTGGACCCTTTGCGGCTTCTTTATAACGCCATAAGAACTCTCCCGTCCTAGCATCAAGTCCGACAATCCCTTTACTCAGGAACTGCACAAACTGTTTGCGGCCGCCGCCGTTGACAACGATCGCTGATGAGTAGCCCGCAGGGTCACCACCAGGTACGACAGACTTCCAGACCAACGCACCTGTCTTCTTGTTTAGCGCAACGATCGTCGCCTGAACTCCGCCCGGGGTTACCACAACCAGATCGCCGTCGACCAACGGCGATTCAGCGTATGCCCATTCACCTGGCTGACCACCGAATTCCTTCCGCAGATTTTTCTCCCAGCGAATGTTCCCGCTCTCAGCTTCAAGACAGACGAGATCACCATCAGAGCCAAGCGCATAAACCCGATTTCCGTCTACGGTGGGAGTAGAACGAGCCTTAGGGTATGACGGATTCTGATTAGGGTTGCCGACGTTGCCGACGCGCGTCGTCCAGATTGTTTTGCCGTCCCTAACCGAAAGCGCAAGAACAAATTCATTGTCCATGCCCCGATTGCTCATTAAGTAGATCCGGGAGCCGGCAACAGCCGGAGTTGAATATCCATCGCCGATGTCGTGCAACTGCCAAAGCAGTTTCGGACCAGCTGCCGGCCATTGTTTGAGGAGCCCCACTTCGCGTGATACGCCACTACGATCTGGACCTCGCCACTGAGGCCAATCACCACTTGCAGCGCCGGCATTGATCGAAGGCGAAACTGAAGTAGTTAAGAAACACCAACCGATAGCCGCAACCGTTATAAGCAATCGTGACTTCACTAATCTTCTCCTTCGTCTTCTTATTCAGTTGTATCCGCGTGGAATTTGTCGCTGTTAGCTGTTACGAACGACTTAACGAAACTGTTCCAGCCGGGGTCGCAATATCTCGGCCAACTAAAAAGACACGCTGAGACTGCTTAGAAGAACGACGCGAGAAAACGCACAGAAACCTCTTTTGCGCAACTCAATATCCACCTTGGGTGCTGAATACTGTTTGCAATGGGAGAGCAGTAAGTTGTCGGAGGCGGATCGATCAAGAAGCGCCGACGGAGTTTTGAATCTTCGGCCTGCTGATCCCAAGTTTCTTCATTCGTGATCGCAGCGTGCTAGGGTGGACGCGGAGTAGATCCGCGGCTCCGCTCGGGCCTTCTATCCGCCAATGAACCTTTTTCAGTGTGCGGAGAATTAAGTTGTATTCACTTTGGGCGAGCGTTTCAGCATCTGAGTTGCTAATCAACGCGTCAGTATCCCTATCCTGATACTCAGACGTTGAACCTTCCAGACGATCGATTAGCGTGAGCGTCGGACCTTGAGTAATGATTGCCGCTCGCTCAATGACATTCCTCAACTCCCTAATGTTGCCGGGCCATGAATAATCAGTTAGTGCCATCATGACGTCTTTCGGGATCGATTCGATGGCTTTGCCCAGCTTCAAACTTATCTGTTTCACCAGATGACTGACCAGCATGGGAATATCTTCACGGCGATCGCGGAGTGGGGGCACCGTAATTGGAAAGACACTCAGCCGGTAGTAAAGATCAGAACGAAACGTTCCTTCGTTTACGGCCTCCGCTAGATTCCGATTCGTTGCGGCGATAACGCGCACATCTACGCTTCTGGTCTGGCTACTTCCCACCTGCTCAAACTCACCTTCTTCAAGCACCCGCAGTAGCTTTGACTGCAGGTCGAGTGGCAGTTCGCCAACTTCGTCGAGGAAGATCGTTCCGCCATCCGCGATCTCAAATCGTCCTGGGCGTCGGGTGCCAGCGCCAGTGAATGCACCCTTCTCGTGACCAAACAATTCGCTCTCGATTAACGGAGCGGGTAGAGCTGCGCAATTGATCTTTACGAGTGGACGCTTCTCACGACGACTAAGTTTGTGAATCGCATGGGCCAGCAACTCCTTGCCGGTACCAGTTTCGCCGAGAATCAAAACTGTCGTATTCGTCGCCGCGACCTGCTCTGCCTGAGTCAAAACCTTCTCAAGGGCTTTGCTTCTGCCAATGATTTCGTCGAAGTTGCTGGCGACGCGAATCTCTTCCTGGAGGTAGACGTTTTCCGCGTGAAGCTGATCTCGCAACTGGCGGACTTCAGCCAGCGCACTTTTGAGCGACTCTTCGGCTAGCTTACGCTCCGTGATGTCGATGTTGACGCCGAGTATCCGCTCAGGGCTTCCATCAGGGGAACGTATAACCCCGCCTTTCGATGACAGCCACAGAATCTTTCCATCTTGACGAATAACACGGAACTCGTCGTGGTAATCGTCTTTACCGCTTGCGATTACTGCACGTACTTTACCAAGAGCCCGATCACGATCGTCCGGATGAATATATGCCGCAAAGCGATCTACGGTTACCGGCTCGTCATCAGGTTCTAGCCCCAGCAACTTCCAAATCATCTCTGACCATACCGAATCATTGGTCCGTAAGTCCCACTCCCATGTGCCGACGCGCGCAGCCTGCTGCGCGAGCCGCAATCGACTTTCACTCTCACGCAACGCTGCTTCACGTCGCAACAAGTCAGCTCGAGAATGGGCCTGCTCAATTTCCCACGGTAGCTGGTAGAGGTAACCGGGACTGTTAATGAGGTAACTTGATGCGCCGAGCGTTAGGCCTTGCCGGCACAAGTCTTCTTCTCCTTGGCGGCAAATCAAAACCACCGGCAGGTTTTTCTTATGCACAAAACGCAACTCTCTCATCACGTCAAATGCGTGGAGCTCGGGCACATGTGAATCCAAAACAACTACGTCATAAGGTGAAGTTGCTTGAGTTACAGCCTGAAGCACCGCTGGACCGCTCGATACGGCGTCCATCTGAATATGATCGGCGTGTACTGCCAGATGGCGGCGAGTGTTCTCAACCTGAGACGCATCATCCGCAGCGAAGAGAATTCGTAAGGGATTAGCCTGGCGTGCCGCGTTGGCGCGATAGTGATTAAGGGCCCTCTCGAGGACGATTGGCAATCGATCGATGTAGTTTTTTCTTTTGACTACATAATCGTCCGCACGGACCTTCAGTGCAGCGACTGCAGTATCTTCATCACCAGTACCCGTCACCATTACAACGGCAAGCGGTAGTTTGTTTTCGCGAACATAGCAAAGCAGATCGAGGCCGGTTCCGTCGCTCAAATACATGTCGACCAGCAATAGCTCAAGGGGCGCGGAATCTAATCGCTCAAGGCGTGCGTGCGCCTCCTTAATTGTCGAGACGGTTTCAATTTCGAAGTGGGGCGCGGTTTTCTCCAACCCTCTTGTGGTGAGGTCCGCATCTCTGGGATCATCTTCGACGTAGAGAATTCTCATAGCCTGACGAGTTGTGCCAGCACGTGGCCCAGCAAAGCAAACGAGACGTGAGAACGCGCAGCAAGCACCAATGCTTAGTTGCGGCTTACCAACGTCCGCTTGAAACTGGGCCGGGGGACCGTTGAATTGTCGACACCGCTCATAGATCGCTCGTACGAGCTATGCAGCGCAATCTGAGCTAGAGAGTAACGTGTTGACCGAGACTTGTTAGAACGGGATGCTCGATCTCTTACTCATGGGCATGACGCGGGATCACATTTCGTCAATCTCCTTTGATAGATCACGGCCTGACGTGGTGTCCCTGCGATTTGGCAAAAGTTTACGCCTGAGCATAAATATTATTCAAGATAGAAACCTGCAAAATCATCTACGCGCAGCTGTTAGTAGGCCGAAGCTCGAAATTCCATCCTGCTCTCGCCCCTATAACCTTGCCCCATTTACACGCCACGCTAACGATCGCAGCGAGATGTGCTGATCTCGTGCGACCGTTAGCGCGTTTATTCACCGCTCTCGTCTTTCGGTGAATAACGTGGGGACTCATGTTCGCTCAACTGCGGCGGCCTTGATCAGGATCAAACTGATCGCAGCCCATTGATTCCCTGGCTCGCCGTTACATTCCAGGATTGGTCTGAAGCCGTTGGCGACGCAAACCTGGCGACGATAACTGTGATGTTGTCCAAACCTCCTGCAGCAAGTGCTAGATCAACCAAATCAATGCAAGCTCTCTTAACGGAGCCGGCCTCGCGCAGCACTGACGTAATTAAACTGTCGGCAACCATTTCCGTGAGACCGTCAGTGCAGAGCAGCACTTGATCACCGGCGGCTAACTCGAGTCGATGCATCTCGGGTTCAACGGATTTCCCCATAGCGCCCAGCGCGGCGGTAAGAACGTGGCGCATCGAGCGTGATGCAGGTTCTTCTGGCTTTGTTATTCCCGCATCGATTAGTGCTTGCGCAAGCGTGTGATCACTTGTGATTTGATCGAGTTTACTTTCGCGCAATAAATAGGCGCGCGAATCGCCGATGTGTCCGACGATGAGATCGCTCCCCAATACTCCGGCGACCGTTAAGGTAGTGCCCATTCCCAGCAGCGATCTGTCGTTCTGTGCTCGTCCCTTTAGCGCTTCGTCGACGTTCATAAAGCGCTCTGTCATTCGCTGCAAAACTGTCTCGGCGTGATCCGGGGGGTTAAGTGACATGAACCAGTCAGGTGTGTCGACTACGAGCTCAACTAATCTCGTTAGGGCCATACTGCTGGCTACTTCACCGCCGGCCATTCCACCCATGCCATCGGCGACGATCATTCCGTAACCGCCCAATTCATAACTGCGCTCAAGAAGTGCCTCATCTAAATTTGTATCAACTGTTTTGAGCGAGCGACGAAATTCAACTATGAGGTAATGATCTTCGTTGTTTTTCCTGACAAGGCCGCGGTGAGTAGCGGCTGCAACCTCGACGGTCAGCGGAGTCCAAGTGTGGGCCAACTTTTCCTGGGGTTTCACAGTCGGGCGCCTTTCAAGTTCGAGTCCGAAGTTTCAAATATGGAAAAATCATTCCGGTCGCGCCTCAGCCCCAAAACCTCCTGCCGGTTTTAAAAAGAAGCGCGACCGAAATAAGAGTGTCCTCCTAGCCCTGCCGAAGAACACCCAATCCAACTCAGCTCACGCGCCGGGAATGTTCGTTGACGTTGCGACGACATGCGCAGGCTGTTGGTAACGTACGAAGGCCATCTTGAATTCCCAGCGCACGGCTACGGCATTACGTGGATGCACCATGGTTGCGATACCCGGGCTAACGAACGCGTTCATCGTAAGAGGAGTCGAAACCCGTCACCACTGGCAAAACTTACAGGTGCGATGGAAGCAGGGAAGAGGAGAAGGGGGAAAGGGGGAATGGAGGAAAGGATCTTTTCCTTGTCGCGCTTTCCCCTCTTCCCCCTTTTCAGGTTCTCCGTCGGGCCTGTCAAAAGTGACAGTTAAACATCTACTTAGCGGGCAATAGAATTATGGAGATTAGAAGAATCAATTCCGACACCATCGGAACTGAGGAGTCGAGTGAACCGACCTATAAGCTGGGGTTCTTTGGTAGTGAGCGGGAGCGACATCAGTCGTTCACGTTCCTGCGCACCTCTGCGTCCCCTGTGTCTCTGCGGATTTAACGGGCCAGGTTACCGCGGGGACACGGGGAACGCGGAGGCCGTTCGTGAGTCGTGAATGGTGAATCGTGAATAGGAAACCGATTCTGGGATCGTGAGCATTCGATTTTACGATTCACTATTCACGATTCATGATTCCTACGGCGTGACCGTCCTTGCCATTGCTGGATTGTCCTGAGCCTCATTTCTCGTCACCAGAAAACGATGCACCGCACCGGCGAGTATTGCGCCTGCGATCGGTGCTAACCAGAACAACCATAGTTGTCTGACGGCCCAACCCCCGACAAAAAGTGCCGGACCAGTGCTGCGTGCGGGATTCACTGAGGTGTTTGTAACCGGGATGCTGACGAGGTGTATTAACGTTAGTGCGAGGCCAATTGCGATTGCTGCAAAACCCTTCGGAGCGCGTTCATCAGTTGCGCCAATTATCACTATTAAGAAGAAGAACGTCATCACCACCTCAGTTACAAGCGCGGCGACCAAAGAGTATCCACCGGGTGAGTTAGCGCCGTAGCCGTTTGCGGCGAATCCGTCACTCACGTCAAATCCCGCCCTGCCACTTGCGATTAGGAAGAGAATACCGGCGCCGGCAATACCGCCAGCCACTTGGGCCACGATGTAGGGAATGATCTCTTTCGCCGGAATTCGTCCGGCTGTGAAGAGACCGAGTGTGACTGCGGGATTAAAGTGTGCTCCAGAAATGTGTCCGACTGCGTACGCCATGGTCAGAACTGTAAGACCGAACGCAAACGAAACACCGAGCAGCCCAATCCCGACTTGTGGGAAAGCAGCGGCAAGTACTGCGCTACCGCACCCTCCAAGTACCAGCCAGAGAGTTCCCAAGAATTCTGCTGACACTCTTTGAGCTAAATCAAACTCTTTCATGGTTCAACCTTTCCGTCGGGATGAAGTCCCCGCGTGAGTGAGATGCGTTCAAGGATTCAGTACCGTTCGTGGTAGCAGACGGCCCAAACTCCATTACCCATGATTGTTGAGTATTGACCGTCCGCTACCGCGAACGGTACTGATTAGCTTCGCCGAATATGGCGATGGGCCGGGCTTCCCCTAGAATCGGCCCCGACCCATCAGGAGCGCCTTTGATGCAATCTTTCGCCATAAGATTGCTCAGCGCCTCCCCGGCAGAAATATTAGACAAGCGGTTGCCATTCGATACTGTCAAAACTGACAGTTGAGGTGTCCGATAAGCTTCAGTTTGTCGTCAAGGTTCGGTGAGATACAACTTACGTGGGCAAATGGACTCCTTGGTCGCTAACGACAAACTGAAGTTTATCGAACAACAATTTGTGCCCGTAACGTTTGGATCACCACGTCGGTAATGGACAGTGACGATTGTAGTCGTGTGCGGGTTTGTTGCAGCAGGTCGAGCTGTGTCTGCAGGCGGGTTTTCTCATTCGTGAGTCGTTGACGAGTCGTCTCTCGAACTTGTTCCGGACGAAGCGAGCCAGAGATCGGCAAACTATCGAGAATCTCAGGTCGTAACTGATCATTGACTTCTCCGAGACGCGCCTGAAGTGGTGCTTCTTTCTCTCCCACACCGATCAACTGATGTTGCAGACCCTCTGCACGCTGTTCTTCCTTGGTAAGACGATCGCGAACAGAACACAGCTGGGTAAGCCTATCAAGTTCCGCGACTTTGCGTCGCAACTGCTCTATTTCTATCGCTTGTCGCTTTATGGTCCGTCGAAGTTGTTCTGCATCGGGTGAACTGCGGGCGTTGGCGGTCGCGTCTGGTTTCGTTTTCGCGTGCTGCGCAACCTCCGGATCTAAAAGCAATGAAGGGCCGATGGACGTGGCTGTGGCGTGGGGTTGGCACATACCGAGCACACACAGGACCGAGAGTAGTGTGATGCCCAACGTCGCTTGTGAGCTTTTCTGCTCTCGACCCTTGCACATTGCTTCCGCATTCCTCCTGTGGATTTTTGCGGCTGCAGGATAATCGCACGCGATGACTCCTGGAGCTACTGTAAAAACTGACAGTTATTCCTAGCTTAGTCAACACTTACACTCCGCTCAGGGTGAATTGAAATGAAAAATCTATTCGCAGCTTTCCTGATCGCAATTAGCGTCGTTGTCGCAGCGGGTCAAAAAGTACAAGTTGGTGCTGACCGAACCGTGAACCTGGCAAAGTACAAGACGTACTCATGGGCTAGCGGAGGGGCGGCGAATCCGCTGATTAACCAGATGATTGTGAACGCAGTCGATCGCGAGATGGCTCTGAAAGGGCTGACGAAAGTCGAACTCAATGGGGACATCAATGTGGTGGTCTGGGCGGCAACCGAATCAGACTTACACATCAGCTATCCCAGTTGGCATCCATCAATGAACTCTATCGCGACCGGTGTCGTGAGTGGGTCGCAGCAATGGCCCGTCACTAAGGGCACACTTGTTGTCGACATGCTGGATGCGAACACGAAGAACAGCGTTTGGCGAGGTCAGGCGACGGACACCCTTGACCATGGGCCAACAGGCAACATGCAAAAAGATGCGAAGAGTGTAGAAAAGAAGATCAAGAAAGCCGTAGAGAAGATGTTTAAGAAGTTTCCGGTTGCTACGTAGGTTAAGACACAACGCCTCTCTCAGGCAGTTGGAGCAGTTCAGTCGGCAAAACGCGCGTGCCGACAGCCCGTAATTCTTCGGAGAACTGTCCAAATTTGCCCCGCTCATTGGCGCAAACCCCTGTCAAAAGTGACAGTTACTTCACCAAAGGCATAATCCTAGAATCCGCTCAATGGTTTTTTGCTTGCAGGAGGAATGTTAGGTAGACATGCAACGAAGCCTCGCGATCAAGCAGCCCGTGCATCATGGACAAGGGGGTCATATTAGCTGGGCACAAAACGACAATGAACGTCTGGCGCGGGAAGCTATCGCGGTGGAAGATTCTCCAGGGGCCGTGGTGGCGGCTTCAGGAGGAGGGGGGCGCCACCGCTAAAGGAATCTGGGGCGATTCCGCTGGCTGAGGTGTCCCGGCAGACGCGGCCGCAATCACAGTAGGAAAGGGTTGGTGCGTATCTCTTACTAGCGATTGCGGTCCGCGTTTGCGGTATTAGCCTTACAGATTTCTGAACTCAATGAGGCGGAAGCGTCTTCGTTGAGTCGGAACTTTTACGGAGACGATTGTACTCGCTTAGCGTACTAAGCCGTACAAAAGGACCTCACTCACATGTTATAGTATGCCCACAATTCGATAGGTCTTATTTCAATCTGATCAGATTAACCGGCTCTCTCCAATTGCTGTGTTTCTCGCCAAAAACACTCCAGTCTCGTCGGGGGAGTCTTTATCCCTTATCGAGTGCTGGCGATGAGGCCTCCTCCAAACATCCCTAAAATCGGCGTCGTTCAACGCGATCTCGTGCCCGCTATCTTGCCGACCGTTATTGGAGCAACGCGGCGAAGCGTTTTCCGATGTGCAACGCTTCTCTGCTCACTGGTTATTCCTCAACTCCTTCTATGCACCGCCGTATCAGCTTCGACGAGCGTTGATCTCCATCCCGTGACGTTCTTTCAAACCTACGATCTGTACATCATCGCCGTCATTGCCCTATGCGTGGGCGAAGCCGTACTGATTGCGTGGCTCCTGGAGCTGCGGTCTCGACGCCGGCAGGCTGAAGAAGGAAAAGCTCGCATAGAGTCGCTAGCAAAGGCTGAACACCAGCGGATGGATGAGGTCGTTTCGAACATGCCCGGTGTTGTTTGGGAAGTTCGCATCGATCCCCTTACCCAAAAGCGCAAGACCACTTTCGTCAGCCCGTACGTGGAGACGATGATGGGATACACCGTCGACGAGTGGCTCGCCTCGCCAGGTATGGGCCTTAGAATCGTTCATGATGATGATCGCGAGAGAGTAAGGCGCGAAACCGGTGCAATTCTCGCGAGTAAGAAAAAAGGCGCACTCGAATTTCGCTGGATAGCAAAAGATGGAAGAGTTGTATCGGTGGTGACCCACGTGACACCGATTCTGGACGTGTCGGGCACCGTTGTTGGAATGTGTGGATCGTCACTCGATATCTCCGCACAGAAATCTGCGGAAGCGGCTAGTAGAGGTATCGAAGAACGGAACCGCGCGATTCTCCAGGCGATTCCCGACTTGATGTTCCTGCAAAATCGGGATGGAACCTATCTCGACTATCACGCCAACTTCAAAAGCGATTTGTTAGTTCCGCCTGAGAAGTTTCTCGGTAAGAACATGTACGAAGTTTTGCCTCTGGAGTTAGCGGACCGGTTCAGAGCAAAATTCGACGCTGTGTGGGAGGGCGGCAATCCACAGATACTCGAATACGATCTTCTTATGACCGGCGGGCAGCGGTGGTTTGAAGCTCGCATTGTCAGAAGCGGCGACAGTCTTCTAACGATCGTGCGCGAGATCACGGAGCGAAAGTCAATTGAAGAGACGCTGTCGCAGAGTCGCACCCAACTAAAGGGAATCATCGAATCGGCGATGGACGCCATCATAACCATCGACGCGAGACGCCATGTTGTGATGTTCAATGCAGCCGCGGAGAAGATGTTTAGTTGCTCGCGCAGGGAAGCGATTGGGAAACCAATTGATCGATTCGTTACCCAGCCTCTTCTGACTCCCAATGGCGATCAGTTTGGCTTTAGGCCTTTGGGTGAGAAATTTCCAATCGAGGCCTCTGTTTCCCACACAGACCAGAACGGACACACACTGACGACTCTGATCCTGCGCGATGTTACAGAGCGAAGACGTGCCGAAGAGGCTCTCCGCCAGAGCGAGGAGAAGTTCAGCAAAGCATTCCGTGCGAATCCGCAACCGATGTCAATAACGACCTTGAGCGAGGGACGCTACATTGATGTCAACGAGAGCTTTCTCACGATGAGCGGATATAGACGCGAAGAAGCCATCGGTCACACGTCTCTTGAGCTTGGAATATGGGAAACACCCGAACGTCGTGCCGAGTTTGTCCGCGGATTGGTGCAAACGGGTTCAGTAAGAAACGTTGAAACGAAGTTTCGAACTAAGAGCGGTGAGTTTCGAGTTCTGCTGTCGTCATCGGAACTCTTGGAGATACGTGGCGAGTTATGTTTGATCGTAGCGTCAAGCGATATCACGGAACGCATGGCAGCTCAACTAGCACTACGAGAGAGTGAAGATCGTTTTCGCACTCTCGCCGATAGCTCACCGGTACTGATCTGGGTAAACGGACTAAATGGTTGCGAGTTTGTGAATCGTAGCTATCTTGAGTTTGTCGGTCGTTCGATGGATGAAGTAATGCGCATGGATTGGACCACCGCCATTCATCCGGACGATGTTGCGCGTTACATCGATAGCTATAAGGTCGCGTTTGAGAGTCAGGTGGCATTTGAAGCCCCATTTCGCTACCGGCGATTCGACGGCGAATATCGTTGGTTCAAATCTATCGGGCTTCCCCGATTTACTGCTGATGGCACGTTTATTGGTTACGTTGGGTCTTCGTTGGACATTACCGATATCAAGAATGTCGAAGAAGCCTTGCGTGAAAGTGAAGCACGCTTCAGATACATGGCCGATCACGCTCCAGTGATGATTTGGGTTTCTGGCAGCGACAAGCAATCGACTTACTTCAATAAGAACTGGCTGGAGTTCACCGGCCACACTCTTGAAGAAGAACTCAGCGACGGTTGGAAAAAGGGGCTGCATGCCGATGATGCTCAGCGGTGCTTGCACACCTTTGATTCGGCTTTCGACAAAAAAGAAGCGTTCCGGATCGAATATCGATTGCGAAGATCAGATGGCGCCTATCGCTGGGTTCTCGATTGCGGCGCTCCGCGCTGCTCGTCTGATGGCGAGTTCCTTGGTTTCATTGGTTCCTGTATTGACATCACGGAGCGCAAGGAATCGGAACAGGCTCTGGAGAAGGCGCACCGGGAACTGAATGAACTAAAGAACGATCTGGAAGCTGAGAATATTTACCTGCAGGCAAAGTTGAACCTGGGTCAGCCGTTCGCCGAAATCGTCGGGGAAAGCGAGGCCGTGAAGTATGTGCACTTCAAGATAGGTCAGGTGGCACCGACCGATAGCACGGTATTAATCACTGGCGACACTGGAACCGGAAAGGAACTGGTCGCGCGAGCTATTCACAGCGCGAGCAAACGTTCGAATAAGTCGCTGATAAAGGTAAACTGCGCTGCCTTGTCCCCGACTTTGATCGAGAGCGAATTGTTCGGACATGAGAAGGGGGCATTCACGGGAGCAGCGGCGCGAAAGATTGGTCGCTTCGAATTGGCTGATGGCGGAACCATATTCCTTGATGAGATCGGCGAACTTCCTTTGGAGTCACAAGTCAAATTGTTGCGAGTCATCCAAGAGGGCGAAATCGAAAGAGTTGGCGGCTCTAAGACCTTAACGGTTGACGTCCGCATTATTGCTGCCACGAATCGAGATTTAAAGGCCGAAGTGGATAAAGGAACTTTCCGTCAGGATCTATGGTACCGCCTTAACGTTTTCCCAATAACGGTGCCACCACTTTCGCAACGCCGTGACGATATTCCCTTGCTGGTCGAACACTTCATTGAAAAATCGACGACGAAATTTAACAAGACGATCAAGTCAGTGCCTGTGAGGACAATGCAAAAGCTGCAAGCGCATTCCTGGCCCGGCAATATTCGTGAGTTGGCGAATGTACTTGAACGAGCAGTGATTCACAGCCAGGGTAATGTGCTTCAACTTGCTGATCGTTTTGATGAGCGCGTCGAGGATGCGGACACTTCTCCCCAGAGTCTTGAAAAGGTGGAGCGCGATTACATTATTCGTACGCTCGAAAACACTGGATGGAGAATCGAAGGTCCTCACGGCGCAGCAAAAGTTCTCGGTCTAAATCCGAGCACCCTCCGCACGCGCATGTCGAAGCTCCAAATCCAGAGACGCAGCGCTTCAGTGAATATGAATACCTAATCCCTCAGCTGTTCGTGCTTGGGTTTCTAAATCTCTGCAATTTGATTAGAAGTGAATCGATGAGGACAGCCATGACCAAAACGATCAGCAGAGATGAACTCAAAGAGAAAATCGATCGGAAAGATGATTTCACGCTGGTAGAAGCCCTTCCAAAAACAGCGTATGACCACGCGCATTTACCAGGTGCGATCAACGTGCCGTCTGATCAAGTGGCTTCTCTGGCACCGAAGCTCTTGCCTGACAAGAACGCGGACATCATTGTGTATTGCGCATCTCCAACGTGACACGCGTCGGAGAACGTCGCCCGTGAATTGGCGGCGAACGGCTACACCAATGTGCGGGATTACGCAGAAGGGAAGTCTGACTGGATTGCAGCAGGGCTACCGGTTGAGACTCATCATCAGCATTGATTGCGGACCATTCTTGAACTCATCAGACCATCTCGGGAAATGAATCTTTCTGTCCTTTCGTGTTAGCAGGCAACTGACCACGCAGATACAAAATCAAATTGTCGCAATAAACTTTTTCTTGACACAGTAGGTATTGATACTTTATACAAGTCAGTTCGCGCGTCTGAGCAACTCTCGCGTGACAAGGAAAAAATTTCAATGATGACGGGCAGGATATACAAAGAACACTCGATGAAATGGCAGCCGCGTGCCGCCATGTATAGCGTCGTGTGTTCGTTATGCCTGACCTCGTCAGCGACGAATAGTTTCGGCGGTAGACTCGGACGACAAACGTCCATCGATAGCCGGAAAACCAGGCACTAATCAGCGGGAGCGGACTCCCGCTCCCAAATCTCAAAGCAAATTCAAGAGAATTGAAGGAGCGGGCAGCTTCCCTGGGAGGCTCAAAGCCCGCTCCTTTAGTTTTTTGACAATCGAAGTACTTTTGCGAGAGATGAAGGCAGGGAGCCTTCAAATCGGATGACGATCTTGGTCCTTTGCGAGAGTCCGCAAGATCGCCATCCTCAGGAGAAGTGTGCCTCGAAGTGTGTTCGCGGCAATGATCTCTCTGCCTTCATCTTGTTTTTTACCACGCTAATTCAAATCATGAAAGTAGTGTCGGATCTCCAGAATCGAAGTTCTCAGTTCAAATCTGAGCGTTCTTGCCAAATTTGGAAGGTGGCGTGCGGTGGCGCGCAACTGGTCTTGAAAACCAGGCCGAGCATTGCGTCTCGAGGGTTCGACTCCTTCACCTTCCTCCAATCTCTGGAGGCGTCGCCTAATGGTATGGCAGCGGTTTGCTAAATCGCCGCGCATTGCGTGTGCAGGTTCAACTCCTGCCGCCTCCGCCAAAACATTTTCGATTTTAGATTGTAGATTTTTGATTGCCGTGTTTAGCGCACTCTCACAACGCCCAAACAAATTCAATCTTCAATCAAAAATCTAAAATCAACAATCACAAATGTCCCGGGCCTGTAGCTCAGTGGAATCAGAGCGCGACTCTGCGAAGGTCGAGGTCGCACGTTCAAATCGTACCAGGTCCGCCAAGACATTTTGGATTTTTGATTGATGATTGATGATTGACGATTGCCCAAAGTCCAAAGCCGCACGTCCAAAAGCCAGAGACAATCATCAATCAACAATCAAAAATCTAAAATGCCATAAGCCGGCGTAGCCCAATTGGGAGGAGGCACTAGTCTTAGGAACTAGACAGTGTGGGTTCGAATCCCTCCGCCGGTACCAGCTTTCAATCATCTAGGATGCTGCGCAGCTGAGACGATCCGCTCGACCTCACCACCCGCAACCATTTTCACCAGTTGATTCTCAGGTAGGCCCGCAACTCTTCCAAGAATGAACCGCGCATCGTCTGCATGTTTCGGATCTCGCCAACGTGCCATTTCGATGAGCGATGCTAAAGCTCGAAGGCGTAATTGATGCTGCAATCGCGGATCGCGCCTCTTGCTAAGGACCACTAGCAGATGGCTCGCCTTGTTGCGGTCGGTCCAAGTGCCGGAATTCAGCATGTCAATGAACAAGCCGGCAGAAATTGTTTCGACAGTCACGGCGCCTGCTTCAACCAGAACACCCAAAGCTCGTACAGCGTTGTTACGAACTCCTTCGTCGGGATCGCGACTGGCACTGACTAACGTGCTGATTTGAGATCTCGAACGGCGTGCATAACCAACGATATCGGCGGCAATCGCGCGCTGTTTAGAGTCGGCCGACCGTAATGCAACTCGACGCACCAACTCTTCGTGTGTGATTGCATATTTGCGTAAGACGAGCTGCTTTGCCCGCAATGGCGGATACATACTCAGCGCGTAACCTTTTGAACGATCCTCAGTGGCGTTCTTTTGGAGGGCTTCGATGTCAAGCTGCGTCGTCGCCGCGTACAGACGAACAGCTTGATCCGAGAGTCGCACGGATCCGCTCGGAGATGGCTTGTACCGAAACGCGCCGCTCGCCATCTGATTAGATAATCCGATGTATATAGTCGCCATGCCACGAGCGTCACAACACACAACCGCTACATCGGTTGGCGAATGACCGGTGACTTTTCTCACGGCTTCTCCAATCGCCACCTTTACTTGGTCGAGTTCGGCTTTCGATACTTCGCGACCTACAACCGAAGGCATTGAGGCACGGATGCTGCCGACGTCGAAACCATTAATTCCGAAGAATTCAATTTCGCCGATGCGGATTCGGAAGTCCTGACCCAGGGTGACTTGGCAAAACGCGATCAGCACCAGGACAACAAGTGTCTTCTTCATAATGAACATAAATAATCCTCGAAGCGTTAACACGAGACGACCTAATCTCAGTCGTCTTAAAATTCTTCGCTGTCGTGGCGCAACTGGCAGACGCGCACGGTTGAGAGCCGTGTAGATGAAGGTTCAAATCCTTCCGGCAGCACCAACATCCGCTCGCGTAGTCCAACTGGCAGGAGACGACAGACTCAAGATCTGTACTAGTGTGGGTTCGAATCCCTCCGCGAGCAAATCCATTGCCGATTGGTAGTGTCCTAATTTGTAGGGCCTCCCTCCGCGGGCGCCCCACCCTATCGAGCGACGCAGGAAGATTGGGCGCCCACAGAGGGACGCCCCTACAAATTAGGACACTACTGCCGATTTTATTGCCGATTGCCGATTGGTCCAAAGCGAAGGCCCAAAGTCCAACGTCCAAGGCGATGCTCCGATGGTATAGCTCAAGTCTGATGTCTGGCCAATCGCCAATCGGCGATCAAAAATCGGCAATGTTTTGGCGCGTGTAGCCCAATTGGAAGAGGCGACTGACTTAAGATCAGTTTTGTGATGAGTTCGAATCTCTCCACGCGCACCAAGACATTTGCGATTGCCGATTGCCAATTGTGTCCAGAGTCCAGGGTCCGAGGTCCCAGGTCGAGCGATCAAACGGCAATCGGCAATCGGCAATGTTTCTTGGGGTTGTAGCTTAGTTGGAATAAAGCGCTGCAATGTCGATGCAGAGATCGCGAGTTCAAGTCTCGTCAGTCCCGCCAACACACTGCCGATTTTTGATTGCCGATTGCCGATTGGGTCCAATGACCAATGCCCAATGTTTCAAACAAAAAGACGCCAAAGTTAGTCCTCAATGACGTTGGACGTTGGACACAATCGGCAATCGGCAATCAAAAATCGGCAATGTCCTGAGTCTCACCTGGCGCACCAGATAGCCATTTCGGATTTCGGAATTCGGATTTGTAGTCGGATAGGAGGTGATCAATTCGCAGTCTAATTAGTTACACAAACCAGACTTCCGAATTCCGAAATCCGAAAGCACACCACAGAAGGACGTGTAGGACTTTCTGAATTATGTGGCAAACAGTCAGTACCGAAACGCGGTAGCGGTGTTCGATAAACTTTAAGTTTGTCGTCGACGTTCGGCGAGACTCAAGTTGCACTGGAGGCAGCCGCCTAGGTACTCATCGACAAACTAAAAAGTTTATCGAACACCCCCTAGCGCGTTTCGGTACTGACTGTT